>JANOVQ010000349.1:0-14333 GCA_031417495.1 Pseudomonadota bacterium
TGCCCGGCAGCCGCAGAGCTATACAGGGCAGTTTCTCGCGCCGCTGTTAGGGCTAGAAGTGGTGCGGCAGCAGAGTGTGGCCTGAAGAAGAGGATTAACCACGAAGGTACGGGGTTCACGGAGGAATTTCCGTCATTCCAGTGAAGGCTGGAATCCATGGGCGCCTCATATTCAGTATGGATCCCGGATAAATGCTGCGCATTTTCCGGGATGACGAGGAATAAAAGTGACGCAAACTTTCAACCTCGTCATCCCGGGCGAAGACCCGAGATCCGTTTACGCGAATTACTGGATGAGGCAAATCACTCCGTATCCTCCGTGGTCGCGATCTTAAATCGCTATCTGCCGCCCCAACCCCGCCGCGTAAATCACAATCACCGGTAATTGCGCTTCCAAGGTCAGCACGTGCGTGAGCAGCGCATCGAAACCGCGCCGCGCGTGCAACTCATCCACCGTCGCGCCGAGCCGATACCCCACACGCCGCCCGACGCGATGGGCGAGATAGGACGTCAATAAAATCGCGAACGCCAAATCGCCACCCGGCCACACCGACGCCGCCGTCATGTGCAGATAAGACGTCATCCATTTGAACAGAAAGGCCGTCGCAAGGATGCCCTGCATGGGTAGCACAAATTCCGGATGACTGTAGAAGAGCGGTAGCACCGGCGCGATCAGCGCGAGCAGGTACAGCACACCGAGCACGCTGCTGATGCGCGCATCGTCGGCCGCCAGCAGGAATTCAATTCCCGGCGCTTCGCGTAAACCGAATAGCGCGGGATAGGAGAAATAGACGAAACCGAGCACCAGCGCCGCGCGCAAAAAAGGCATGCCCAAGTGTCCCCACAGCCAAAGCGCTGGCGTGTTAGCCGTGAAGAAATGCGCTACCCAGCGCTCGCAGAACGGCTCGATTGCGGCCAACAAACCGAAGACCACCATGGTCAGCAGCAGTTGGCTGCTGAGAAACACGTCGAAGATATACATGTTGAAGTAAGCGGGGGTGTGATGGGTCGTTTTAAATCATTTAACCACGGAGGCACGGAGGAACCACCGCCGTGGATATCGATCGCCGCTGGATCCCGGGTCTGCGCAGCTGACGCCGCGAAGACCGGGACGACGGAAATCACTCCGTCCCTCCGTGGTTAATCTCTTGTCCTCTCCGGCACTATCGCCCGCCTGCGCTGCCTCGCTAATATGCACAGCAGATTACTTCAAGCGACAACGGAGCGGTATACATGGCAGCGCTTATCTGCGGATCCTTCGCCTACGACAACATCATGGTCTTCCAGGACCATTTCAAGAACCACATCCTGCCGGACAAGATTCATATTCTGAACGTCTCGTTCCTGGTCCCGCAGCTGCGGCGCGAGTTCGGGGGTTGCGCCGGCAATATCGCTTACAACTTAAACCTTCTAGGCGGGCAACCGATTCCCATGGGCACAGTCGGCATTGATTTCAGCGCCTATGCAGAATGGATGGATCAATGCGGCATCGATCGCACCCATGTGAAAGTGGCGCTCGGCAGTTTAACCGCGCAGGCTTTCATCACCACCGATCTCGCGGACAATCAAATCACCGCCTTCCATCCCGGTGCGATGGAACATTCCGCGACCAACAAAATCACCGATGCCAAGGACGTGACCCTCGGCATCATTGCGCCGGATGGCCGCCAAGGCATGCTCGAGCATGCCGCGCAATTCAAGGCGGTGGGCATCCCCTTCATTTTTGATCCTGGCCAGGGCCTTCCGATGTTCAACGGCGAGGATCTCAAAGCCTTCATCGCGCAAGCCGATTGGATCACCGTGAACGACTACGAGTCCGAACTGTTGCAGGAGCGCACGGGTTGGAGCCTGGACGAAATTAGCCAGCATGTGGAAGCGCTGATTGTCACGCGCGGCAGCGAAGGCTCGTGGATTTATACGCGTGACGGGCGGCTCGACATCCCGGCCGCGAAACCGACGGCGCTGGTCGATCCCACCGGGTGCGGCGATGCCTATCGCGCAGGATTGCTCTACGGATTGATAAACAAACTCGACTGGCCATTAACAGGCCGCATCGCCTCCTTGCTCGGGTCGATCAAGATTGCCCACGCAGGCACCCAGAATCATCGCTTCACACGTGAGGAATTCGCCGCCCAGTTCCGGCAGGCCTTTGGCATGCCGATCCAGTGGTAGTGCGCGGCGCTAAAGAGGAGGAGACGAGAGGAAACCTTCCCGTCTGCACTCCTTCAAGCGGGACTGTTGCGCACTTGAACACCGCCGCGAGTAGGCTTGCTCGCTTCGCATCTGCAAGCATTGGATTGTCGGAGATCGCATGGACGCGGCGCTCGATTCGGGACTTTATTCGCTGGTGATTCTCGCACGCCTGCGCGGCGTGCCGGCGGATCCCGCCACCCTGCAGCATGAATTCGGGCGCTGTGGTGCCGCTTGGACTGCGCGCGATCTGGTGCGTGCTGCCCGTTGGTTGGGACTGAAAGCGCGCGCGACGGAATCCACTTGGGCGCGCCTGCGAAAAACCCCTTTGCCTGCACTGGTGCAGATGAAAGACGGGGAATATGGCGTGCTGGCAGCGATCCGGGACGGCGGGGTTCTGCTAAAAACGGCCGACTCCGCGCAGCCCGTGGTCTGCCCTTGCGAAGCCTTTCTCTCCCGCTGGTCGGGTGCTGTAATTCTGGTGGCTCGTCGCGCGACGTTGAACGTGCCGTGGCGCACCTTCGATTTCAGCTGGTTCCTCCCGGCGATTCTGAAATATCGCGCGCTGTTGAGCGAAGTGTTGCTGGCCTCCGTCGCCTTGCAACTCTTCGCGCTCGCCTCGCCCATCTTCTTCCAGGTGGTCATCGACAAAGTCCTCGTGCATCGCGGCCTCTCCACCCTGGACGTGCTCTGCGTCGGGCTGCTGGTTGTCTCAATCTTTGAAGTCGTCCTCGGCCTGCTGCGCACCTATGTGCTCGCGCACACCACAAATCGAATCGACGTACGCCTGGGCGCAGACTTGTTTCGTCACTTGCTGCGGTTGCCCGTGGCATATTTCGAAGCCCGGCGGGTGGGTGACACGGTGGCCCGCGTGCGCGAACTCGAAAACATCCGGAGTTTCTTAACCGGCTCGGCACTCACGCTCGGGATTGACCTGGCATTCACAGTGGTCTTCTTCGGCATACTGTTGCTCTACAGCCCGGTGCTCACCTGGGTCGTCGCGGGCAGTCTGCCGTGTTATGTGTTACTCGCCGCGCTCGTCACACCCGTATTTCGCGCCAGGTTAGAGGAGAAGTTCAATCGCGGCGCCGAAGCGCAGGCCTATCTGGTCGAAACCGTCACCAGCATCGAAACCCTGAAGGCGAGCGCGGTAGAACCCCAGCAAGGTCGGCGCTGGGAAGAGCTGCTCGCGGCCTCGGTCGCCGCCAGCTTCCGCACCTTGAATCTTGGCAACCTCGCGGGGCAGGGCGCGAGCCTCGTGCATAAGCTCACGACCCTGCTCATTCTCTGGCTCGGCGCGCGGCTGGTGATTGAAGGTCAACTCACGGTCGGCGAGCTGGTGGCCTTCAACATGATTGCCGGGCGTATCGCGAGCCCCATCTTAAGACTCGCGCAGCTGTGGCAGGAGTTCCAGCAGGCCGGGGTTTCAGTGCGAAGGCTAGGCGACATTCTGAACGCCTTGCCCGAGCCCGCCCACAACCCGGGTCGCACGAGCCTGCCCCAGCTCGCCGGCCGCGTGACCTTCGACCATGTGCATTTCCGCTACCGACCCGAGCGCCCGGATGTGTTGAATGGCTTGAGCTTCGCTGTCAGCCCCGGGCAGGTCATCGGCATTGTCGGTCCCTCCGGCTCCGGCAAGAGCACCCTTGCCAAGCTCATCCAGCGGCTGCATGTGCCGACGCAAGGGCGCGTGCTGGTCGATGGCCAGGACCTAGCTCAACTCGACCCGACCTGGCTGCGCCAGAACATCGGCGTGGTGCTCCAGGAGAATCGCCTGTTCAACCGCACCGTGCGCGAGAACATTGCATTGCGCGACCCCGCACTCCCAATGGAACTCGTGATGCAAGCGGCCAAACTGGCCGGCGCACACGAGTTCATCCTGGAACTCGCCGAGGGCTACGACACGCTGGTGGGCGAGCAGGGGACCTCACTGTCCGGTGGGCAACGGCAACGCATTGCGCTGGCGCGCGCACTCGTGACCGACCCACGCATTCTGATTCTGGACGAAGCGACCAGCGCTCTCGACTACGAATCCGAAGCCATCATCCAAGCCAACATGCGCTTCATCACCAACGGCCGCACGGTGTTCATCATTGCGCATCGCTTAACGGCAGTGCGGCATGCGGATGTGATTCTGGTGATAGACCATGGGCGGATTGTGGAGCAGGGGACGCACAAGGAGCTGCTCGAATGTGCGGGGCATTACGCGCGCCTTTATGGTCATCAGGCGGATGGGGCGGTCGTGACGCCCATAGGTTCTTGAGAGGATCATCAGCCAAAACCCGTCATTCCGGGCGGAACCAGTTTGAGGTGGAGACCCGGAATCCATGGGCGCTGCGGAACACCAAAAACGTTAATCACGGAGAACCCAAAGAACACGGAGGAATTGGGATGATTGAGGCGAAGGACCCGCTGAGCGAACAGGTCATCGGGTTGGCAATCGAAGTTCATCGTACACTCGGGCCGGGACTGCTGGAGTCGATTTATGAGTTGGCCTTGTGTCACGAACTGCAATTGGCCGGTATTCACTATCACTGGCAACGCGAAATCGACCTCTGTTACAAGGGTCAGTCACTGGGAAGTGGACTCCGCGCGGACATTATCGTCAGTGGATGTCTGGTGCTGGAACTCATAACAGTTGATCGGATATCGGAGTTCCACGTCGCGCAGCTGCTCACCTATCTCCGTCTAATGGAAATAAAACGAGGCCTGGTGCTTAACGTCAATGCCATGCCGCTCAAGAATGGCATCAGACGAATCTCGATATGAATTCTTCCGTGTTCTCTGTGTTCTCGGTGGCAATCTCCTCTCGCCTGGAGTTAGAGTTTCTACCCGCCGCCCTCGAAATCGAGGAAACCCCACCGTTGCCCCTGGCACGCGCGATGCTGTGGTTGATTGTGTTGTTCTTTTTCATCGCCATCACCTGGGCGTGCATTGGCAAGGTCGATATCGTCGGCGTTGCCCCCGGCAAGATTGTGCCTTCCGGTCGCACGAAGACGGTCCAGCCCTTGGAGAACGCCGTCGTCGCCGCGATTCATGTGAGCGAGGGACAGCATGTGAATGCCGGCGATGTGCTCATCGAGCTTGACCCCACGACGCCGACGGCGGACAAGGCGCGACTCGGCAAGGAACGGGTGTCGCTCGAACTCGACCGCCAGCGACTGATCCAGTTGCTCGAAGCGATTCGACACCCCAGGCCCGGGACAGATTTGAAATCTGTCCCCACCACCGCACGTCTGCGCCAACAACTCGCAGAATACCGCGCCGCCATCGCCGGTCTCGATGAAGACCGTCGCGAGAAGGGCTCGGAACGGGATGCAGTGGATGCCCGAGTCACTCAACTCAAAAGCACCTTGCCGCTTATCACCGAAGAAGCGGATGCCCATAAGAAACTCATGACCACCGGTGTGGTGCCTAGGGTGAAATGGCTGGCGGTGGAGCGTGAACGCATTGCCATCCAACAAGAGCTCGCGGCGCAACAGGAGCAGCGCAAGGTGTTGAACGCGAGTCTCGAATCCTTGAGCGAGCGGCGCAAGGTCACCGATGCGCAATATCAAAGCCGGTGGATGGCGGAGTTGACCGAAACCGAGAGCAAGCTTTCGTCCTATGTGGAAGAGATTGCGAAGGCGGAACGGCGGCTGGCGCTAACCACGTTGATTGCGCCGGTCTCCGGCACCGTGCAGCAGTTGGTCGTGCACACGGAAGGCGGTGTCGTCACTGAAGCCCAGCCGTTGATGGTGATTGTGCCGGATCATTCCCCGATTGAAGTCGAAGCGATGGTGCCGAACAAAGACATTGGGTTTGTGCATGAGGGGCAGGAAGCCATCGTTAAGATTGAGACGTTTAACCTTACGAAGTATGGGTACATCGAGGGGACGGTCTCCAAGGTCTCGCGGGATGCCGTGATGGATAAGGACAAGGACAAGGGGCTTTACTACCTCGCCAACATCGCGCTTAAGAAAGCGGCTATCAGCATCGACG
The DNA here is from genome assembly GCA_031417495.1 of Pseudomonadota bacterium. Classification (GTDB taxonomy): domain Bacteria; phylum Pseudomonadota; class Gammaproteobacteria; genus CAIKBL01. The sequence continues at coordinate 6,171 of JANOVQ010000349.1, forward strand.
GACAGGATGTGGCGATTGAGCCGGGGATGGCGGTGACGGCAGAGGTGAAGATGGGGCAGCGGCGGGTGATTGAGTTTTTGCTGAGTCCGTTGCTGCGGTACAGCCAAGAGAGTGGGAGGGAGCGATGAGTGGCGCATTAGCTTTGAAAATCGCGCGAGACAACCTTGTGTATCTAAGTCGGGAAATTCGGTTATGGGGGCAACAGGCAAGCTCTGGCACTCATTCCGTAATGCTCGCCGTTGCGGCAATGTTTGTAAGCATTTCCAAGGCGCGTCCTTCCGGCTATGAAGGACGCGCTGGACTTCGTTTCGCTTACGCCGTCATAGCCGCGAGGACGAGGCTCGCCATCACGCCAATTCGCTCGAAGTGATAACTGTCTTCCATCAAACCCGTCGATAAGAAAGCGAGACTCAAGTCGCGCACGGGATCAACGGTAAAGCCGGTCGAGCCGGCGCCGAAACCGCCGAAGGTTCGTGGTGAATTCATGACGCTGAAAAGGCCGGGGAGATTGCCGTCGCCGCGCATGAAAAAGCCCACGCCGAGATTCGCGGGATAGAACTGCCAGCCGCGGGTACCGGCCCATAAATCGAACAAAATATTGCGCATGGCACCCGTGTGGTTGCGCGTGCAGAAATCGAGCATGGCGGGCGACAGCAATCTTGCGCCGTCCAATTCGCCGCCACGGCGTAACATTTCTGCAAAGCGATGGACATCGTGAATTGTGGTCAGGCATCCGGCACCCGGGATTTCGCATCCTGGCGTCGCGAGTAGGGCGCCGATGCCTTCCACTGCCTCCGGCGGCAACAAGGCCGGAATGTCTTTGTAAGAGACTCGTACTGGACACAGGCGCTTGAGCAAATCATCGCGTGGTCCCAAGCTCGTGTCGTGCATGCCGAGCGGTTCGAATAGATCTTCCCGCAACATCTGCGCGAAGCTGCGGCCGCGACCATCGGCGCGCAGGCAAAGCGCCGCAATGATCGTATGCGCCAACAAAATTGAATAGCTCACCCGCTCACCGGGTTGAGATTCGAGCGGCAAGCCGCAGGCATAGGCAACCAGCTTATCGATGTTCATGAGTACGTCGGGCGGTACCGGAGGAATGGCCGACATGACCCCGCTGGTTTGCGTCAGCAAATGAAAAAGATTGACCTTTTCTTTGCCGAGCGTACCGAATTCCGGAATTAGTTCCGCGACAGGTGCATGCAGTTTCAGCAGACCACGCTCGACCAGGGACAAGGCGAGCACGCTCGTGAATTGTTTGGCGACGGACATCGTCACGAACACTGCGTTACGCTCGAGCGCGCGACCGGCCTGACGATCGGCATAACCTTCGGTAATGTCGAGGACAATTTGTCCGCGGCGAGCCACGATCATCGAAACTCCGTGGCAGCGGCCCGCGTCGACGTCTGCCAGGACTTTTTCTCGCACACGCGCCAGACGCGAGCGGTCGAAACCTAGTTCGCTTACGTCATCGCTGCCGACGACTCTGATCGGGCTTTGGATATTGGCGGCCATTCGTTTTCTCCTCTTTGGGTAATGCCAATCTAACACCTGACGATGGTCGAGGCAGCAAGCCTTAAACTTTCGCACTGCGGCATAAATGAATCGATACTGCAGTGAGACATCTGAGTAGAAATCTGGGACTGAGTAGAAATCTGGGACAGGCATCAATAAAGACATCTGGGACAGGAATAAAGACATCTGGGACAGGCATCAAAATCGGGGACAGTGAGACATCTGGGAGACATCTGGGACAGGCATCAAAATCGAAGAGACCTCCGACAGAAGCATCACGAAGAGACCTCCGACAGAAGCATCACGAGGAATCGAGCACGGATGCAGAGGACAGGCATGGATTTCTCGAACGTCAAAATCGACCGTCTGAGAAGCGATTATCCGCGCTGGATATTAAACACCCCGACCGGAAATTTACGATGAATGCCGATGAATGTCGCCGTTCCGGCGTTTGAAGAGGTGTTCGAGTGTGAGGTATGGCAGACGGGGATAATCTTGCCCTCCGGATTATCACGCCGGTGATCGAGAAACGCGCTGTACGGACCGGTCCTCTCTACTCGTTTGCTTTCGCGTAAAGCTTGCGGCCTGCTGCGAGCCCACGCACCCATCGCCAGCCGCGTTTGTCGGCGAGTCGCCGAAGGTGCTGGGGTGAGCCGACGAAGAGTTCGAAACGCGATTGAAGCTGGGTAACGGATTTAAACCATTCGGGAGAGGCGATTCCGAGGGTCGTGAGCAGGGTCGGTTGGCTATCCGCGATAGCGCCGCGTTTGTCGCTGCGCACGACGCGACCGGTGGTGTCGAGCAAATCGAAATAGTCCTGGAGATTGAAAGGAATATCGTCAGGGGAGTCACGGTGCTGGGCGCCGAGAAGCGAAAGAAGAGCGGGCTTTTCGGCACGATGTCCGATTTTCGTTAAGCCTTGGCGTTTCGCGACAGAGAAAAGGCGTTGCTGAATCGAGGTGAAGTCGGATTCGACTGGCGTTTCCGCGATGCCGGCGCGAATGGGATTCAGATCGACATAAACCATGGCAGTGAGTAGTGCCGTCTCATCGAGGAGGGCCTGGGATTTGAAGCGTCCTTCCCAGAAATGGCCGGTGCAGCCATCTTCTAAATTGGCTTGCCTGGCGATGGGCTCGTTTAGACAGCGCATAAACCAGCTTAAGTCGGATAAGCGGGACGCCCACTTCCCAATGAGCGCATCAAGAGTCGTGCGTTCGGTCTCTGCGAGGGGCTGGTGCATGAGATATCGCTGAACCAATTCTGGTCCGGAAAATAGGCGAGTCCAGCGTTCTAGAACCTCGCGCGCGGTCCAAGATTTAACGCGTTCCGGTGCCAGGCGAACTACGAGATGGTAGTGATTGCTCATCACGGCGTATGCGCAGAGATCGATGGCAAAGGTCTCCGTGAGCAGCTTCAACCGCGCGAGAATCCACTGTCGGCGGTGGGCGAAGGATTTTCCGGACAGCTGGTCTTCACCGCACAAATAAGCGCGTCGAACACAACGGCCGATGCAATGGTAGTAGGGGGTGTCCTCAACGGACACGAGGGTAGCGCGGGGACGGGTCATCCGTGACCTCCTGATAATGAGTTAATTCGTTGACATCCATGCCGACGATGACACCCTAGTTGAGCTAAACTTCCAGGTCAATCCATGACTGTCCTTAATCAATATTTGCAAGCAGAAGTGTGGCGGCTCGTCGAGGAGACGCAGGGTACTCCGCATCGCGATCTAACAATCGAAATGGCCGCGCGGAATGCTGGGAACACCTTTCAAGAACGGGTGCATGCTCGTGCGGTGCGTTTTTTGGCCATTAACGGTGGAGCAGTGTCGTTAGCGAGAGTTGGGGCGCGTTTGCGCACCGCGTTCAGTGCGGTCTGCGTGCTGATCTTTGTGGTTGGACTCAGTATCACGCGCCTCTTTCCTGGCGAGGACGGCGCGGCGGTAAACCTCGTCGCCGTCCTCGGTGCGCTGATTCTGCCTAACATGTTAAGCCTGCTTCTATGGATTCTTGCGTCGTTCGTAGGAGGTTTCTCGGCCATCATAAAATTGGCAAAATTGGGGACAGGCATGATCCCAACTGATTTCCGCGAAGCCACGTCCAGGTTGCCTGTCCCGAAGTCGGGCACGAATTGGGGACAGGCATCAACGTCAACGAAATCGAGGACAGCCACCAAATACACCATCCCGATCCGCTGGGCGCCCGGTTGGCTTGGCGCGCAATGCGCGCATGCGCTGCAGCACTTACCGCTTCGCAGCGCATTTGCGATCCCGGCGGAAGCGCAGGCCTGGACTGAATATCTGCTGCGCACCGCGAGCGGCCGCGCTCGGTTGGCCTGCCTAACCCATGGCCTGTGGTTAGCGCTATTGCTCGGTTCGTTATCCGGTTGCTGGTCCTGGTTCGCATTCAAGCAAGTGGATTTTCGATGGGGCAGCACGGTGCTCGCAGAGTCTACCGTGGAAATTGTTCTCACACGGCTCGCGGAACCCATTCGCCTTCTGGGGATCACCGTCCCGAGCGCTGAGGAAGTGGCCCGCAGTCGGTTTGGGCAAGTTTCACCGATGCCGGCTTCTACGCGTCGCCAATGGGGATATTTTCTGCTTGCGGCGCTGATGCTCTATGCGCTCTTGCCGCGCGCGCTTGCCGCCGGGTTCACCTGGATCCGTCTGCGCGCGCTTGAGCAGCATCTTGCGCTTGACGAGACGCAGCCTGGCTATGCGCGCTTGCGATCCTTGTTGATGGCAGCGCCGAGCGCAATCGTCGATCCGGACACCGCGCCCCCAGCACTTGCATCGCACGCACCCTATCGCACGTCACCGGCACCGCCGGTAGCTGCCGCTTGGCTCGCCGTGGAGCGGGAGAGTCTGCCAATCATCGCGCCACTGGAATATTTAGGCGTCGTGACGGATCGCCAAACGCAGGGCCACATACTTGATATCGTGCGGGCCAATCATCACTGGCCGGCCTTGGTCGCCCAAGTAACATTAATCACCACGCCGGATCGCGGCCTTGAGCGTTTCCTGGCAACGCTCGCGTCGGTCGCGCAGTGTCCGCTGTTTCTGCAGCTCGTTGATGCGCCAGAGGCGAGCGATTGGAGTCCTAAGGATCGCGCGCAGCGCATCGAGGACTGGACGGCACTCGCAATAAATGCGGGCCTAACACCTGCGTTTATTCTTCCCCCGGCGTGATGGAGCCGCACAAACTCAAGTTGGCGGTCGTCGGCCACACCAATGTCGGCAAGACCTCGTTGTTACGTACCCTCATTCACAGCACTTCCTTTGGGACGGTATCGAATCGACCCGCCACCACTCGACATGCCGAAGCGATACCGCTCGATCTTGGTGAAGGTTTAAGCTTCGAGCTTATCGATACGCCTGGCTTTGAAGATTCGAGTGGTCTGCTCGATTTAATTCTCAGTCTGCAACACGATGCGCGCGAACCAGGCGCGGAAATCCTCCAGCGCTTTCTGGAGAATCCTGCAGCGGACGGAGAATTCGCCCAGGAGGCGAAAGCAATTCGCCAAATGCTACTCTGTGATTTGATGCTGCTCGTGATCGACGCCCGGGAGCCCGTGCTCGGTAAGTATGTTGATGAGTTCCGCTTGCTTGGCCGGCTCGGCAAGCCATGCGTGGTCGTGCTCAATTTCACCGCTAAAGCGTCTGCCGACACCGTCCGCTGGCGCGCCGCCGCGCAGCAAGCCGGTCTGTATAACGTGACAGCCTTCGATACCGTCGTGTTCGATCGGCATGATGAGCAGTGTTTGTGGCAGCAGATTGAACTGTTATTACCCTCTGCAGCCGAACATTGCCAGCGTCTTCTAGCGCTGCGCGCCCGGACCTTGCAGACCCAGCGCATGGTGGGCGGGAAATTGATTGCGCACATGCTGCTCGACTGTGCGGCATTGCGAGGCCCAACGCAGCACGACTTGGAGACGCGTGTGCGTGAAGTCGAAGCCGCGCTCCATACGGATTTGTTACGCGTGTATGAGTTCAGCGAGGACGACTATGCGGCGCGCGAGATCGCGCTGCCGGGTACGCTTTGGTCGTCGAATCCTTTCGCGCCGGAAGTGCTTGAAGAATTCGGACTGAGTCTCGGATTCTCTGCGGTCAAGGGCGCTGCAGTGGGCGCCACCGTGGATGCTTTCACGGCATTTCATTCACTCGGGATCGCAACCTTAATCGGCGCCGGCATTGGCGCGGGCCTGGATGCGGCCACCCGCCTCGGGAAGGTGTTACGCGAACACCTGGGCGGTGTCGCCTATCTGCAAATCGAACTCGGTGTGGCAGTGTTGCTCGCGCGGCGGGCGGTGGTGTTGGTGCGTGATCTCGAACATCGCGGGCACGCGGCAGTGAGCGCGATCACGGCGCGTGCCGCGCTGGCCACGCCGCTCATTAATGAGGCGACGCTTACGCGTTTACTCGAAAAGTGCCAGCGGCATCCCGCATGGTCGCGCTTAGCGCAGCTACCGACGTACGACAGGGAGGCGAGTGCGAAAACTCTGGCGGCACTAACGCAAGTAGTCGTCGCGGCCTGCGCGGCGGACAGTTAATCGTGACCCCGAATTAACAAGGTTAGTTGATACGCTAGCGGGCATCGCTTAACCAAGGGATTGCGCCATGAAAGTTATCTGCGCTGACCATCACCTCGTGGGCTTTCTTCTCACCACCGTGTTGCCCAGTGTGGTCGCGCTGAGTTATGCGGTGGGCCTGACAGACCTTCGAAGCACTTGGTATGAAATCCAAACTGGCCGGTAAGTTCCTGCCTGTGGTGGTGGATAACGTGAAATCCTCGGGGGCCGTCAAGCGTTAAATTGCTGAAGGTGGCACTGAGGTTTTAATCCGTAAAGCATAAGGTCGCTGCGCGCCAATTTAGACTTTTTCGGAAACAAACCCACCGGCGTTGAGCGCGAACTCGGCGGAAAGGAATGATGCATGCACCGCGAACACCGCGCCATTGACGCGGATTGAAACCACGCGCGCGATTCCCTGCAAAATACTCGAATCGATTTTGAGGATTTGCGTCATGCGCGCGGCGTACGCAGTGTGTAGGCTGATGCCAGTGGGGGATAAGTCGCGCAGGCGTGCGGGGTGCCCAGGATGCGGCCAGCTTGGGTACAGGAGAAGCGCGCCAGCTTTCGCGATCCGGGGTGCCGCGCGACGTCCGAAGAGCTCTCCCAGCTGCACATTCGCCAGCGCGTTAGCCGCCGATAAAGGAGAGTCGCAGTGAATGCAGCGCTGCGCAATTATCACCGCCGTGCCGCAGAACGGGCAGTGTTGGGGCGCTGCAGTCGACGCCGGCGCCGGATATTCCTTGCTGGTTGCCTGGTAGCGGTGTGTGCCGCGTGAGCTTGGCGCGACCGCTGAAGCGCGCTTGCCAACCCGCAAAGTCTCGTCGTACTGCTGGCGCTTTTCCGGGTTGCTGAGCACCGCGTAAGCCTGGTTGATCAGGACTGCAGCGTCGTGATCGCCGCCCAGATCAGGATGCCCTTTAAGCTTGGTCATGAGGCTGCGATAGCTCGCCTTGATGATCTCAAGCGGGGCCTCGGGCTGCACGTGCAGGATTCGATAAAAATTACGCCGATTTTTCATAGTACGCTGCCCGCTTAAATGACCCTCGGTGAACGATGTCCACGTGTAGCGGGATGAATCACACGCATGTGCCCGGGTACGTTCGCATTCAAGGGAATAGCGGCAGTCGTGCAGGCAGGTTTAGGGGGCAAACTCGGTGGCGCGAAGTTATCTCGTCGCCATCATGACGAGGAGCGCCCGGCGCGGCCTCATCTTGCATGTCACCAAGCCGCACGACACACTTCCGGTCCGGTCTTAGTCAGGAGCGCAGCGCATGTCCACGCTAAACGAACAACAACGCATCATTACCGAGACTGCACGGCGCTTCGTTCGCGAGCAGATCATTGAACCACGCCTCGATCAGGCGCTTGACCGCAGCGGCGAGTTTCCGCACGCCATCATCAAGGCGCTGTGGGCGCAGGGTCTGTTGAATCTCGAATTTCCGGAAGAGCTCGGCGGCGCCGGGCTTTCCTGCCACGACCACGTGTTGGTCCTCGAGGAGATCAACTACGGCTGTCTGGGCATCGGCACCTCGGCGGTGGCCAACAGTTTGGCCGCGTTGCCGCTGCTGCTCGCGAACAATACTGCGACGCGTCGCAAGTATCTTGGCCAGCTGCTCGCGGAGCCGCGCTACGCGGCTTTTGCCTGCTCCGAGCCAGAGGCTGGATCGGACGTCGCGAATCTCTCCACACGCTTCACGAAGCGCGGCAATACTTACGTGCTCAATGGTCGTAAGCGCTGGATCACGAATGCGGACGTGGCAGATTTTTACGTGGTATTCGCGCGCGAACAGGGGACGAGCGGGCACCGTGGGATCGCCGCCTTCGTGGTCGAAGCGGGGACCCCGGGACTGCATTGGGAGAGTCTGGTCCACAAACTTGGGCAACGTTGCTCACATACCGGTGACGTGGTCCTCGACGACGTGGAAGTGCCCGCCGAGAATCTGGTGGCAGACGCAGATCATGGCTTCAAACTTGCCATGGCAACTTTCGATCGGTCGCGGCCGTGGATCGCGGCCAGTGCCGGCGGTGTCATCCGTCGCGCGCGCGACGAGTCGGTTCGTTACGCGATGCAACGCAAAA
>JANOVQ010000350.1:0-7585 GCA_031417495.1 Pseudomonadota bacterium
GGCCCAAGCGCCGTTGATCGTGAAGCACCGAATCGCCTCTTCGCGGGTGATCCGTTGGCTGGAACCGATAACGTCACCGCTAAGCCCGGCGTGACGCGCTAGGGATTGCCACAACGTGAACAAGGCCTCGTGCGGTCCCCAATCCGTGCTCTGAGCGATCGGTACCCCGCCGTCAAGCCAGTCGCGCAAAGGGATCGCGGCCTCGGCATACGCCGACCCTAATCGTTGGCGATACACCTCTTCGCCTTTGCCCCAGATGAAATTCGTGCTGGTCGTCGCGGCGACGCCGAGTCTTGCGCATTCCCTGATCTGCGCGGCGGTCGGAAACTCGCAATGCTCAAGAACATAGCGCTTATCTTTGATCGGCATCTCGTGGTCGATGTCGGCAAAAGCCTTGAGCGCGATTTCTATCGAACCTCGACCCGCGGCCTCGGCGTGGACCCGAAAATTCAGACGCGCGGCGAGACGCAGGATGTCGCGGTAATGTTCCAGCGGAATCAACGGGCCTGGATCAACGGTGTCGCCGAAAGGGCCGGGGTACGGTCGGTCGTTACACGCGGCACCATGCCAGTACGGGCCATCGAGACCGATGCTGCAACCAATCACTTTGAGCTGCGCCGTGCCGAAGCCGCCATTCGCCGCGAAACGGATTGTCCTCAAGTAGCGCTCGATCTCGGCCAACGATTGCCGGCCATCGATCTCGAAGGTATAGAAAATCCGCAGCGGCAAATGGCCTTGGTCCAAGAGTTCGGCATAGGCCCGCAATTCTTCCGGGTTGGTCAGATGAGCCTCGAGCAAGGTCGTGGTGCCCCCGGCGGCAAATTTAGGTGCCAACAAAGCGATCCCATCGCGCACATTGCTGTAGGTGGTCTCAGGGGCGGCCTGTTCGATCAGTTGATACAGCGGATCGGCGTTGTAGATCGGTTGCAATGCGCCTTCGAGTATCCCGGTCGGGGCGCCATTGGCGTCTAGCACTACGCGCGAATGTTTGGACACTTGGGTCGCCGCCGTGATCCCCGAGGCACGTAGCGCCGCACTGTTCAAGACGGCGAAATTCGGGACCCTGTTGGTCGGCGCCTGTATGTAGATCGGGTTGGCAGGCGCGATCGCATCGAGGTCCTGGCAAGTCGGCACGGCGCCGGCAGCGCGTAAGGCGGTGGCGTTCAGGAAGTACGGCGGATCGCCGATTGGATTGGCGATGACCCACTGGCCCGCCGCAGTGCGTGCCACGGCGGCAGCGAGCCGCGCCAGAATTTCTGATTTACTGCGCGCACCCGCCAGGCTCACCTTGAGTTCGTCGAGCCCGAATAAGCCGACGTGACCGTGTGTATCAATGAAGCCCGGCATCATGGTGTGGCCGACAAGGTCAACGTGGCGCGCGCCAGCGGGCGCAGTGCGAAGCAGCTCGGCCGCCGTACCAACCGCGACAATGCGTTTTCCTTGCACGGCCACGGCCTCGGCGATCGAGAACGCAGCATCGACGGTGATGATTTTGCCGCCATGAAAAATTGTGGTGCTTAGCATCGCATTACCCCGCGCAAACCTGTGGTCGTCGACCATCCCACGGCCGCGCCGCTTCTAATTGCGCGGCGAGTCGAAAGAGTGTCGCTTCGTCCGCATAACGCCCGACGAAATGAGCACCTATCGGCAATCCTTCCGCGTTCCAGTAGAGCGGCACAGACATCGCTGGGTGACCCGTAGCGTTAAACATTGCACACACATGGCCTAGGTTTAAAGTGTGGCGGTCGATGAAGTCGTAGGCATCGCCGTCGGGCACATTCTGGTCCATGACGCCTAGACATGGGGGCGGCCGGCTCACGGTCGGCGTCAGCAGGACATCGTACTGCTCGAAGAGCTTGCCGACCGCACGCGACAGGGTATTGAAGAGCATGACGGCGCCGACCATTTCCTGGGTCTTCTGCTGCCGGCCATATTGCACGGCGGACCACGTGATGGTTTCAAGATTGTCGAGTCCCGGGGTGCGGCCGAGTAGCTTGGCCGTGCCGTCGACAATCGGCTGCAACCACCCGATCACAGCAGTGCACCACGCCCGTGCAAACGCCGCGCGATCGCAGCGGAAATTGAGCGGCGAGACGTCATGCCCGAGCTGTTCGCAGAGTGTTGCCGCGTCTTCGAGTGCGGTCACGCAATCCGGATGGACCGCAATATCCTCGGAAAAACTCGCACAGAAACCGATCCGCAGACGCCCGGGCGGCGCACCGCACTCAGCTAAGAAGAGGCGGACCGGCGGCGGCGCGTAATAAGTTGCGCCACAGTCCGGCCCCGCGAGCGCATCGAGCAAGGCTGCACTATCACGGACGCTGCGCGTCAAGCCGTGCGCGCACGGGAGGCCGGCAAACGCGCTGTCGGGGATGTCGGGCCCGAGGGGTACGCGGCCACGCGTGGGTTTAAGCCCGAAGGTCGCGGTATGCGAGGCGGGAAGTCGAATCGACCCCCCGCCGTCATCGCCGTAAGCAATGGGCACTAGGCGCGCCGCGACAGCCGCCGCGGATCCCCCGCTGGAGCCGCTACTACTATGATTCAAGCCCCAGGGGTTACGCACTGGTTTACCATAGACCACAGCTTCGGTGGCGGCATTGAATGCAAATTCTGAGCACGCGGTTTTTGCGATTGTCACAAAGCCGGCGCGCCGGAAACGCGCCATCGTTTCGCTATCGTGATCGGGGATGAACCCCTCGAACAGACGTGAACCAAAACGCGTTGGAACACCCGCGTAGTGACACACGAAGTCTTTCAGCATCAAGGGCACGCCGGTGAACGGACCCGCGGGCAGGCCGGCCCGCAAGGTCGTCGCCGCAGCCTCGGACATATCAAATACGACTGCATTGATTGTGGGGTCAATCGCCGCCATTGCGGCCTGCGCGGCGGACACCAGGTCGGCCGCGCTGACTTGCTTCTGACGCACCAGTTCGGCGAGGCCGAGCGCATCATATTGCACGTAATCGCGAAGATCGATCATCGCTCGGACTCCGAAATTGTTTAACCTAAGTAGCCGTGCATAAATATCGGTTAAAAAAGAAACTTTAGCGAACACCTCCGATCAGATCAGTTGGTGACAACCCCGGCGGCTTTCGCCAATTCTAGTGTCCGCAATAGGGCCCCTGGCATGACCGCAGTTGGTCAGGGTTGTTAGATGCCCGCCTGTTAGCGCACTCTCGCGCACACAGGCCGTGCTGAACGGCGGGCTTCTAACAACCCTGACCACTAATCGCCCCACTCACCGCGGTGCGCCCAGCTTGTCGATGAAGAATTCCGTCGCCACCTTGTTCGCAACGGAAAGGCCGGGTTCAACATAGAGCTGAGTCTGATCGAACGGAAGGAACTCCAGCCGCTTCGGCTCGCGTGCCCGCTCGAACAGTTCGGCCACCGTGTCCGCCGGATGGATTACGTCGTATCCACTGGTACTGATGATGAGATACGGTCGCGGCGAAATCCGCTCGACCATATTCAGCGGGCTGAACTCGATGATGCGCTCGATGGATTCGAGCGTGATGGTGTCGCACCAGGTCGGAAAGTGGTCCTTCAATGCCTTGAAGAAGCCCCGAATGTCGTCGTCGCAGGTCGGCAGCGCGCAGATGTCTTCGATGCGCCCGTTCACTGGCAGACGCCCCGCCGGCTCACCGCGATACCGGCGCTCGCGATCTTCGGCGACTGCGGTCATCACTTTCTCCCAGGTGCCGCGATCCCGCATCAGGCGCATCCACTGGTAGCCATCGGTGACCGGCACCACGGCGCAGGTCGCCTTCACCCGCTGATCGACCGCGCCGACGTAACTCACCAATGCCCCGGCGAAGCTCGCGCCCCAGATTCCGACGCGTTGCGGATCGACTTCTTCGCGACCTTGCAGATAACTGATCGCGTTGCGGAAATCCTCGACTTCATTTAACGGGTGCAACTGGGCACGCGGCTCGCCCTCGGACTCGCCGAACGTGCGGTAGTCGATCGCAAGGACGACGAAACCAGTCTTCTGGAAATAACTGGCGTGCGGTTCGAGGGTGCCTTTGACAAGCGTGAAGCCGTGACCGAGCACGAGACCCGGACGTCGTTCGCCCGGCTTGAAATCCGCAGGTAGGTAGAGATCCGCAGCGCAGCGCAGTCCCGCACTGTTGAAAAAGACTTCCGTTGACATGGGAACCTCCAGGCAGCTCTGTGGTGTCGAATGTCGCGCATTCCTGCGGCAGCGGGCCACCCGAAGGTAACCCATCGCCCGCAGCTATCATCGTTCCTGACCACCGGCATTGTGCGCCGGCCGTTCAGGTCGGCGCGCGATGTCAGCGATTGCGAAAATGCGGCATCACTTCCCTGGCGAACAGGGCCATCGATTTACGCGCCTTCACGGCCGGCATTCCCGCCATCTGCATCCACATGCTCAGGTGCGTGCAGCGCGTCTGCGCGGTGTAGCGCTCAATTTCCGCAATCGCATCGTCAGGTGTCCCCACGATAAGCGGGGCTTGAAAGAACGAAATATCCTTGGCATGCCTGAGCTTCCCAACCGGGGGGACCTCGGGGGCGGACATGACCTCAGAGCCCCATTTCATGTCGTCCGCCTCTTTGAAGCGACGGTCGTATAACGACATCATGTAATGCAGGTGTTGCTCGCAATCGTCCCACGCTTGTTCACGTGTTTCCGCCACGTATACCGCACGCAATTGCGCGATGTGATGATCCTCAACCCGTTTGCCAAGCTTCACGAGCTCATCGTCGTAGAACTGCTGAAGATCGGCGCCGCCGCTCCCCGCCAGGTGATAACCAAGCCGCGCGGCCCGTCGCACCGAGTTCTCTGCCATTGCCGCGACCCAGATCGGGGGATTCGGTTTCTGTAGCGGCCGGGGGCTGAGTTCGATCTGTGCGAGCTGCCAGTACTTACCCTGGTGGGAAAAGCTTTCTTCCGTAAAACACTTGTGAATTATCTCGATCCCCTCGGTCAGGCGCGAGGCGCGCTGTTTGCGCGAGATACCGAAGCTCGCAAACTCGCTCAACCAATAGCCCTGACCTACGCCGAGGTCGAGTCGTCCGTTGGAAATAATATCGATGGTAGCGGCATCTTCGGCAACGCGCACCGGATGATGAAATGGCAATACGATTATGAACGTGCCAAGTCGGATGCGCGTGGTGCGCGCGGCGATTGCGGATAGGATCGGCAGCAGGCTGGGCGACCAGCCGTCCTCGGCGAAATGATGCTCGGTGGTCCAGATGGTGTCGTAACCGAGCGCCTCGGCGTAGACGGCCTGTTCGATATGCTCCTGATAGATTTCATGGAAGGGGCGCAGCCATTGTTTTGGGTTACGGAAGGCCAGCAGTAATCCAAAATCCATGGCACGCTCCTAAAATCTCCACGACGCTAAGCAGGTTACGCTTACCGTAGTCGCTGGGCAACGCGCTCCTGCCGCCGAGCCGGCAGATTACGACGCCCGCCGGTCAGACGTGCGGCGCATTCAGTTCCGTGAACGCTAGCGACGGCACGACCACCAAATCCTCGGCGTTGGTATCGGTTGACGCCATCGCCGCGGTCAATCCCGATACTTGGGCGACGGCGAGTCTGATCGGGAGTTCGCTCGAGGCCCAAGCCAGCGCGACCATGGTCTCTGCACTTGCGACGTCGCATTTCTACAAGGCCTTTTTGGTCACCTATAACACGGATTTCGGTGGAAAGATTACCGCGACGGTTGACTACACCATGGAAGGTAGCGACGGCTTCGCACCGAACCCGAGTGCGCCATTCGCGGACGTCTTTGCGAATGTTAATCTCGACGTCTGGGCATTCGACCCGCTACCGTCCGTCTCGCCATACTAATGACGGAGACGTTGCATTCGGGCTCGCCTTCTTCGGTGCGAATTTCATCAGTTCGGGTAAGTTGACGGCCGAGGTCACGCTGCCTGATCTTCCGACCGGTACGGTGCTGATTTTCGCGACTGAATCCAACATTGAGGTCAACGCGGTAGGTCTTGCACCCGCACCGGTGCCAGTGCCGGCCGCACTGCTGCTGTTCGGCAGTGCGTTGGGTGGGCTTGGGTTCTTACGGCGCGGCGCGACGCACGCGTAACGTCAAGCGACCGACGGGGCTCAAGAGGTTAGAACTGCGAATTATCATGGCTCGACATGATAATTCGCATTCTGATCCCTTGGGCCAATAATGCGTTCGGTAGTCGTCGCACGCACGTATGAACCAAAAACTCAGCGCGATCTCGCGCCTCATCAGCAACGCAGGTCAGGTCAGCCGCGGCAATGCGGTGGCCGAGATCGATCCCTGCGCGAGGGGGCGTTCCACGGTATGAGCAAAGGTGGCGGTCGCATTCGCGAAAGTCGAATCCCAGAATGGTACTTACGCGAACGCCGTGACGCCGTCGCTCACCGATTCCGAAATGAGCTAACGTCTTGCAAAAGCGAGCCTTTCGGCCGTGCCCGCACGCCGGAAGATATCCCGAACGTTGTGCCGATTTTGGTCTCCGCGCAGAATACCGGTCTCTTAGCAGAGTAAATTTCGGTGCACGGTGGCCGCGAGCGACGGTACAACCGGCTGAGCGTTCCCTCTTGAGGCCGACCGCACTCTCTCGCACGGCCACCCTTAAATCACACCATAAAAGGATTCGCCATGACCGATCCCGCACTCCAGAACCTCCTCGATCGAGCTGCTATCAGCGATGTTTTCTGTCGCTACGCGTTAGGAGTGGATACCAAAGACTGGGCAATGTTTCGCAGCTGCTTCACCGACGATGTCGAAGCGGATTTCTCGTCAGTCTGGCCGGGACTCGTGATTCGCGGTGCCGATGAATGGGTGCAGCGGGCACAAAGTTTGGTCGACGGCCTCGATGCCACGCAGCACATCATCACCAATCATACCCACGATATCGATGGCGACCGGGCCAGGTGCACGAGCTATCTGCAAGCACAGCACGTATTCAAGAACGATCTCGGTGACAGCCAGAATATTCTCGCTGGTTACTACAAGTACGACATGGTACGGACCCCTGCCGGTTGGAAGATCAAGAAGTACGGCCTCACCATCACTTGGGCGACTGGGAATGGCGCAGTGTGGCAGTTGGCCGCAGCGCGCATGAAGCTCGCAAGCCGCTGAGCGGAAGCGTTATCTCGCCGATGAGCTGCCGGCGCGCCGACTGAGTGAGGTTGCGTCCGGCGCGAAGCCATTGCTGCGAGTACGCAGCACTTCACGCGCCCGGCGGTCTCGACTGAGTGGTTGTCGTTAACGGCGCAGCGGAATATTCGGTACCGTCTCAAAACACCCTACCGCGACGGTACCACGGATGTCGTGTTTGAGCCGCTCGACTTTATCGCCCGGCTTGCCGCCTTCGTGCCGACGCCACGCGTCAACCTGACGCGCTATCACGGCGTCTTTGCGCCGAATCATCGGGGGCAAAAACAAGTGACGCCGGCCAAGCCGCGCCTGCCGACGAGCTCGCACCCACCCGCCACGTCGCGATGAGCGTTAAGCGCAACGGTTGAAGCGCATGTTCAAGATCGATATTGAGACCCGTGACCACTGCGGCGGTGCGCTCTAGGTGCTTGCGAGCATCGAAGATCCAGCGGTGATCAAACAGATCCTTG
>JANOVQ010000351.1:0-2571 GCA_031417495.1 Pseudomonadota bacterium
GCCGCCGCCCTTGCCGCTGCCGCCGCCGCACTTCTTGCCACCACCCGACACCTGGTCGAGGGCGGTTCCAGTCAGCTCAATCATCCCAACCGGGTTCTCGACGGTCTCGGTCAAGGTTGCTCGGAATGCTGGGTTCTTCCAAGCCTGAATCGTCTTGTTCATGCGGTCTCCTCGAAGTCTCTTCGCCGGACGAAGAGAAGATGGTCGCTCAGCGGTAATGCCGAGCGCGGGGAGATGAGCAGCAACCGAAGTGCCACGCACCGACCTGTTGCACGTGTTCTGACGCGCATGGTCTTGCTCGCGACATCGCAACATTGCCCCAGCACAGGCGTGTCCAATTTGGAGACATTTCAACGGTCCATGCGGTCTGTCCAGTTCGAAAGGTGACTCATGAACATCTCGGTGTTGTAATCTCGACCGCGAAGCAGAGCTGATGTCATGGCAATATTGTTACAACTCATGCAGTAACGATGAAAGCGCATGAGAGGCTGACTTGCTTCCGTTGTTTCGGCGAGAACGCAGAAAACATTTACAGCGATTTTCTCAGCCGACATCACACTGCTACCCCAGATTGAACCTCGTCATTGCATCTCACACTGCTTCAGTTGGCCAACAACCCCTACCGCCTACGCAGCACGTTCCTCTGGCCATTCCGATACGGCGACCACGAAATGCTGATCCGCGGAACCGACAAGCAGCGATCGCCTGTGGGCCTCGTGTGCGAGGGTTCCTGAGCCGACATCCGAAACCCAGATCTGAATCGGCTTCAAGCCGCGCGGCGGCGCAGCCGAGCGCGGTGCTCGCGCACTCTCGCGCACCGTGTCGCGGGAGGTGGGCCAAATATCCAACCAACTGTTAGGATGAATGTGTGATTGCGACCAACAAAGGATTCCTGGCCACAAATGGGTTTCGCACCTACGTCGAAATCTATGGTCGACAATCGGCGAAGGCACCATTGCTCATTCTTCATGGTGGACCTGGCGCAGCACACAACTATTTGCTGAGCCTGGCCTTACTGGCCAACAATGACAGGCAAGTCATTTTCTACGACCAATTGGGATGTGGGCTGTCGGACATGCCAGATGACGACTCACTTTGGGAAGTAGAAACCTTCGTGAATGAACTTATCGAAGTCAGAAAACAGCTACAACTAAGCGATGTGCATCTGTTGGGTCATTCGTGGGGCGGCATGCTTGCCATAACATACCTACAAACAAAACCCAGTGGAGTAAAGAGCCTCATTCTTGCCAGCTCGATGATCAGTTTGCCCCTGTATCAAACGGAAGTAACCACACTCAAGAAACGACTGCCCGAGGACGTCTACAAGACGATGGTATTGAATGAAGAAGCTGGCACGACTGATTCTTCAGAATACAAAGAGGCGTATGGCGTGTACAGCAGTCGTCATGTGTTTCGTGGAGCGCACTACCCAGTCGAATTCAAGACCCCCAAGGGACGTAACGGGGATGCGGTATACAAGAAAATGTGGGGTCCCAGCGAAGCGTATGTCAACGGTACTCTGAAAACCTGGGATGCCATCTCGAAGTTGCGCGAAATAAGCGTCCCAACCCTTGTCATATCTGGTGAATTCGACGAACTGACACCGAAGCAGGCCAAAATGACTGCCCACCAAATACCAGGCTCGAGGTCGAAAATAATAGAAGGCGCTTCGCACTGTGCTCACATAGAGAAACAGGAAGAGTATCTAGGCGCTGTGAACGAGTTCCTGGTCAACGTCGAAAGCTAGTGAGCCTCTGCGCGAGCACACCGGCCTTCGCCCAGCCAGGGTCTCCTGTCGGCGCCTTACGGTAGCTGGTGCACGTCGCCCGAGACGACGTTGTTCCCCCACACGACGTTGTCGCCCCACACGATGTTCTGGCCGTCGATGGTTGTCGTGCCTGGCTTCGCGTAGGTCGATCCGCGCAACGCTGAGCTGCATGCGTTCAGGATTTCGCGCAGGGTGGAAGCAGCGCAAGTTCGGTGATATAACTCCCTTGCCCAAGGTGTCCTCCGGGACATAACAGGGAAGTCCGGTGCAAATCCGGCGCGGTTCCGCCACTGTGAGTGAGGTGCGGCGCTTCAATAACCACTCGACCGAGTCCGGTCGGGGAAGGGAAGCGCAAGGCAGACGACTCTGCCCCCTCCGAGCCAGAAGACCTACCCAGGGTGATTGTTCGGCTGCGTTTCTGCGGAGAACAGAAATGCACGCGCCAGGCTCGGCCCCTCGCCGCTCCTCTCGCCTGCACGTTTGCTCGCCCTGTCGCACGCCCTTGTAATCGACTGTTTGTGATTCACGAGGAGAGATTGATGACGCGAGGATTGATGCCGCGAAGATTGATAGTCCACTGGCTGCTGGCGATCGTTGTAGCCTGCGCTGTTCCGGCGCTGGCTCGTGCCGCGGACGCTGGCGCGATTCGCGGGGTGGTGCACGATCCGCTGGGCGCGGTCGTGGCTGCCGCGGACGTGACGCTGCAGAGAGACGGCCAGGACGTGAAGAGCACCAAGAGTGACGCGGCTGGCGCGTTCTCGTTCGATGGCCTGGCCGAGGGCCGTTACCAGGTCGTGGCACTG
>JANOVQ010000352.1:0-3955 GCA_031417495.1 Pseudomonadota bacterium
TGCATCGCGATATCAAGCCCACTAACATCCTGGTCACGGCGGAGATGGATGTCAAAATAGGCGATTTCAGCATTGCGCATTTGACCAAGATGGATGCGACCGAAACGATGCCCCTGGGCCTGGTAGGCTCACCACGCTACATGTCGCCCGAGCAGGTCACCGAAGACTACCTGACCAATCAGACCGATATTTTCTCGCTCGGCATTGTGATGTTCGAGCTGCTGACGGGGAAGCATCCCTTTGCCGCAGAAAATTTTTCGCGACTGGTCCAACGAATCCTGCACGAAAAGCCGGCGCCGGTCGGCGAGTTTCGCAGTGAGATAAGCTCACCCTTGGAACGCATTGTGGCCAAGGCGCTGGCCAAAGAGCGCAGCGAGCGTTACCAAATGGGTGGCGACCTCGCGGCCGATCTCAGCAATGCCTTTGACAGTCTGCTCGATCTGCCGCGCGAGAATATTTCCGAGCAGGAAAAATTCGTCGCGGTGAAGCAATTGGAATTCTTTCAGGGGTTCCCGGATGCCGAAGTCTGGGAAATTGTGCGTGCGGGAAAATCTCAGGAATATGCCGACGGCACCGAGATTATTCTCGAAGGCGAACTTGACGACTCCTTCTACATCATCGTGCAGGGCGAGGTTTCGGTCCGCAAATTAAAAAAAGATTTGCGCAGTCTGTATGCCGGAGATTGTTTCGGGGAGATGGGCTATCTCGCAAAAACCAAACGTACCGCGACGATTGTCGCGCGCGGCCCCACCTCCTTGCTTAAAGTGAATTCCACCGTTATCAGCCAGGTCTCGCTGAATTGTCAGGTCCGTTTCCTGAAAGTTTTCCTGCGCACGTTGATCCACCGCCTGTCCGTGACCACCGAGAAAATGTCGCAGGAATTCTGAGCGACGTTTCAACCCATGGCGCAGCCCATCGCGATCCCGCGCGGAATTCTCTCGGCGATGCTCGCGGCCTCGCTCCTGCTTAACGTTAACGACGTGCGCGCAGACAACCTCGCCGAACTCAAGTTACCTCCCGGTTTTCAGATTGCGGTGTTCGCCGCAGAGGTCCCTGATGCGCGGCAACTTGCGGCAGGACCCGCGGGTGTGGTGTTCGCGGGATCCCGCGCAGCCGGCAAAGTCTATGCGCTGATCGATCACGATCGGGACTACGTGGCGGAAGAAGTCGTGGTCATCGCGGAAAATCTCTTCATGCCCGCGGGGCTTGCCTATCGCGAAGGCGCGCTCTATGTGGCCGAAGTGAATCGCATTCTGCGCTTTCCTGACATCGCCAAAACCCTGCGCACGAAACCGGCACCCGAAGTGGTCTACGACAAACTACCCAGTGAGGGTCATCACGGCTGGAAGACGCTCGCCTTCGGACCCGACGGCAACTTGTATGTGCCGGTCGGCGCGCCTTGCAATATCTGTCTCGAAGGCGCGCCCTATGCCTCGATTCTGCGGCTGGCAGTGGATGGCTCGGCGCCCACCGTGTATGCACGCGGAATCCGCAATTCGGTCGGCCTGGCCTGGCATCCGGCCACCCACGAACTGTGGTTTACCGATAACGGCCGCGATTGGTTAGGGGATGATCAGCCCTCTTGTGAACTGAATCGGGTCAGCAGGCCGGGGCAGCATTTTGGTTTTCCCTACCGCCATGGCGCGCAGGTGGTGGATCCCGAATTCGGTGCACAGGTGCCGGAGGGTCTCGAATTCACGCCGCCGATGGTCGAGCTTGGGGCGCATGTCGCGCCGGTCGGGCTGATGTTCTATCACGGCGCGCAGTTCCCCGCCGAATACCGGAATAATCTCCTGATTGCCGAACACGGTTCGTGGAATCGCTCACGCAAGAGCGGTTATCGCGTGGTGCGGGTGGTGCTCGATGAAGCCGGCGACAAGGTGCGCACGCACGAGCCGTTTATCACAGGCTGGTTGCAGGGCGAGACCGCCTGGGGCCGACCGACCGGTCTCGCCGAATTGTCGGATGGCTCGCTCCTGATCGCGGATGACGCGGCGGGGCGGGTTTATCGCGTGCGCTACCAGCCCGAAGCAGACGACTGAGTCCTTATCATCCAGGCGCAAGGATCCGCCATTCTGATTCGCTTTGACGATCATCCCGTGTTTTGCGGACCCCCTCTCGGCGACGATCCCGGCGTCAAGCCAGGCTTTCACGTGTAGGTGAACAGCAAGTCGCCGTGGTTTGTGATCACCGACAAACTGCCGCAGTTTCCGGAATTGCCATAACGCTGCTGGAAGCGTGGCCGCTCGTCCGGCTTTGAGGGCGATGCTAAACTCCCGCGCGAGCGCGCCACTGCCTCCGTGTGATTGCGAAGGTCGGCATCGAAGGCGGCGCCCGTCATCTTTAAAGCGCGTAACCACTCACCATCAGGAGAAGAACAATGGAATTTTCAGGACGCTGCTATTGCGGCAATATTCAGTATCAAGTGTCGGGCGATCCAGTGATCAAAGTGCAATGCCATTGCCGCGAGTGCCAATACCTGTCCGGCGGCAGCGCGAATGTCACGATCGGAATGCCCGCTGCTGGCTTCACGTACACCAAAGGCACCCCGAAGCAGTTCGCGCGCGCGGACCTCGGCAACCCGGTGACGCGTGAGTTCTGCCCCGACTGCGGCACGCAGCTGGTAAGCAAAGCGCCCCACGCCCTGCCGGATGTGATGTTGATTAAAGTGGGCACGATGGACGATCCCAAGAAGTTCACGCCAGACTTGGCGATCTTCACCGTGGATAAGCAAACCTTCCACCACGTGCCAAGCGAAATGCCAGCGTTTGAGCGGATGCCGGGGTAGCAGGAGAAGGGTTAGCGTGTGGCCTCGCCAGTAGAGGCCGCATAATTAAATTTATTGATTGAATTTAAATTATTAGTTCAGCTGCCGACTACTAATGTCCTCGTCACTGCGCGCTTGCGCGGGTAGTGACGAGGACAAACGCTCCACCCCCCCACAACAGGTTTGGGCACATTTGTAACGTGATAACCACGTGACGTGTTTCTGAGCCGAGAGAGACCAACGACGTTTGGCGACGACTATATTATTTCGTAGAACGCGGGCAGCAATTACCGTAATTTGATGCAGCGCGGCAGGCGTTGTATGCCGACGAATTAGCGATACACGGCGGTCAGATCGCGTGACCATAAAGGGGGGCGTTCGAACGGTCCCTAACAGGTTAACTGTCGAGACAGCGTGGTTTCCAGTTTGAAATGACGGCCGGAAATGGTAATAGTCGTTATGGATGATCTTGACCCCATCCTCAAACAATTTCGGGCAGCGCTCGGGGCGATGTATGGCGCACGGCTTGAGCGTGTCGTTTTATTTGGTTCCCGAGCCCGTGGCGATGCCAGGCCAGATTCCGATTACGACGTTGCTGTGTTTCTCAAAGACTATCAGGGTGATCGTTGGGCAGAGTCAGACAAAATCAGCACCGAGGCGGCCAGGTTCTTACGGATGCATGACGCTTTCATCCATGCGATGCCGTATCGCGCCGAGCAGTACAGCGAGCGCAGCGGATTGATGCACGAAATTCGTCGCGAAGGGCTTGAGCTATGAAACTTGAAACCGAGCGCTATTTGGCCAAGGCGGATGAGTGCCAGGCGAACGCGGCTCGAACCACGATCACTAATGACGCCGGACGCAGTGCCTATCTTGCGGCTTTTCATGCTGCACAGGCGTTGATTTTTGAATACACCGGCAAAGTAGCTAAAACCCATCATGGCGTTCATTCGGAATTTTCACGCTTGACCATGGGCAAGCCGGAACTGGACAGCCTCTATGTCTTTTTATCAAACGCCTACAACCTCAAAGCGGTGGCGGATTATGAGACCGGCCCGGATTCGAACATTCTGCCGGAACGCGCCGCAGCCGCCATTGTCGAGGCGGGTAAGTTTGTTGCTGCTATCCGCCGTGACTTGGCACCAAGCCTCTAATGCTTATGGCCTCGCCAGTAGGAATCGAACCTAC
>JANOVQ010000353.1:0-3051 GCA_031417495.1 Pseudomonadota bacterium
CGGGCCTGCGCCGCGCGCTCGGTCAGCGCTTTCACCGCCGCTTCGCTGGGCGCACGGATCGGCCCCAGCAGGCCCAGGCGCCGGACGCGGGACGGGTGATTCACCGCCAGATGCTGGACCAGCACGCTCCCAAACGAATGACCGATGGCGTTGACTTCGGTCAGCGCGAGTCGATCCATCAGCTCGATCAGATCGGTTACCATCGTCGCGACATTAATCCCGTCGCGTGCCGCGCTGCGTCCGGCACCGCGCAAATCAGGCACGATGACGCGAAAGAAGCGCGCTAAGGCCAAGGCCTGGGGACCCCACACATTGCTCGAACCACCGAGGCCGTGCACCAACAACACCGCGTCACCGCTGCCGTATTCGTCGTAGTGAAGTTCCATCAGGGTTCCTTTGGGTTTAGCGGGACGGGGCTGGCGTGATTATGTCGATCTCGAAGCCTGGGCGGCAACGGCCACTTGCAGTGTGGGCGCCAGGGCGGTATGAGGTGCAAGACCTTCGGAGGGATCAGGCACGTATGACTACAGCTATTGCCGCTGTCGCTGGCTTTCGGATCTGGGATTCGCGCGGCCGCCCCACAGTGGAAGTCGAAGTCGTGCTCGCGGGCGGCGCAGTCGGGCGTGGCGTCGCGCCAGCCGGCGCCTCGCGCGGGTCGCACGAAGCGGTGGATCTCCGCGACGGCGGTGCGCGTGCTGGTGGCTACGGCGTCGAACGGGCCATTCGCAATGTCAATGAAATCATCGGGCCCGCGCTGATCGACCTGGATGCGCGCGATCAGGACTCGCTTGATCGCCGCTTATGCGATCTCGATCCCTCGCCGACCAAGGCCACGCTCGGCGGCAACGCCATGATCGCAACCTCGATGGCAGTGCTCCACGCGGCAGCCTCGGCAGCGGGGCTCCCGTTGTGGCGTTATCTGGCTGGTGATCGGCCGGTCCGGATGCCCTTGCCGCAGGTGCAGATTTTCGGCGGCGGCGCACACGCGGGGCGGAGGGTCGATATTCAGGATTTCCTGGTGATGCCGCTCGGTGCCAAAACGTTTGACGATGCGTTGTGCATCTGCGCCGATATTTATCGCGTCGCGGGTGAATTGATGGCCCGCCGCGGACACCAGTTCGGGGTCGCCGATGAAGGCGGCTGGTGGCCGGCCTTCGATTCGAACGAAGACGCGCTAAAAACTTTGACGGAAGCGATCGATGCAGCCGGCCACAGCGGCGCAGCAAAGATTGCGCTGGACATCGCGGCGTCCGAATTCGGTCGCAATGGCCGCTACCGTCTAGGGCTGGAGAGCCGCGAGTTCGATACCGATGGGTGGCTGGCGCAGCTATGCGCGTGGATCGATCGCTATCCGATCATCTCGGTCGAAGATCCGGTTGCCGAAGATGACACCGCAGGCATGCGCGCGTTTACCGCGGCGATGGGGCATCGCATCCAAATCATCGGCGACGATTATCTCGTGAGTAACGCGGCACGAGTCCGGCAGGCGATCAGCGAGCGCGCGGGTAACGCGGTGTTGTTGAAGCCTAACCAGGCCGGCACGATCAGCGAAACACGGGCGGCCTTCGAACAGGCGCGAACCTCCGGCTGGGGCACTGTGGTTTCCGCGCGCTCGGGTGAAACCGAAGATGTCTTCATCACGCATCTCGCGCTTGGCTGGGACGCCGGTCAACTCAAAGTCGGGGCGTTTGCGCGCTCAGAACGCATGGCAAAATGGAATGAAGGCCTGCGCATCGAACGCCGGGGCCGCGGGATCGCGGGCTATGCCGGGCTAGGCGCATTACCACTGGCGGCGATGTCTCAATTCACTCAGCGGTAAATCGCTGCACCGTGCTGACCGCCCGCCTCTCCCAACGACTCTCGAGCGGTAATTTCCCTCGCGTATTTGAGATGGCCCACCTAAGGACCGGTAGATGTCCGTAGCATTCTGCGATCTTGCGCGTGATCCGGCTGAATTGGCGCGCATGCTCGTAGAATTGAAACTCGCCAAACCCGCCGAGCACCCGGAAATCTCGCTCCTCAGTGGTGGCGTCTCGTCGAGCATTTTTCGCGTTCGTCTGCAGGCGGGGGATTATTGCGTGAAGCAGGCCCTGCCAAAACTTAAAGTCCAGAAGGACTGGTACGCGCCGGTCGAACGCGTCTTCGCGGAGGCCGCCTGGTTACAAACAGCCGGCGTGATCGTCCCGCGACAGGTGCCGAAGGTGCTGGCGATCGATCACACTCGTGGCGCATTCGTCATGGAATATCTGGCGCCCGCAAGCTACTGCAATTGGAAAAGTGAATTGCTGGCGGCAAGGGTTGATCCGGAAGTTGGTCGGCAGCTTGGCGAGTTGCTGGGGCTGATTCACGCCGCGACCGCCCGCGACGCCAATCTCGCGGGTCGCTTTGCGCATGACGCCAATTTTTTTGCCCTGCGACTCGAACCGTATCTGATTGAGTCCGCGCGGATGCACCCGGACCTCGCACCGCGCCTGCTCGCGCTGGTTAAATCCACGCAGCAACATCAGCTCGCTTTGGTGCATGGCGATGTGAGCCCGAAAAATATCCTGCTGGGGCCCGTGGGGCCGGTTCTGCTCGATGCCGAGTGTGCCTGTTACGGGGATCCTGCGTTCGACCTGGCTTTTTTACTAAATCACCTCTTGCTCAAAGCGGTGCATCGTCCGGGCGCGGCAGCGGGTTATCTGGCGAGCTTTACTGCGATCGCTGCCGCACACCTCGCCCACGTCGCATGGGAACCGCGGCCCCTCTTCGAACAACGTGCGGCTGCCTTGCTGCCCGGACTGATGCTGGCACGCATCGACGGTAAATCCCCGGTTGAATATCTGGACACCCCTGCGCGCGACCGCGTCCGGCGTTGCGCACGACGGCTCTTATTAACGCCCCCACTGGAACTTCAGGCGTTCCCCACGGCAATCCGGGAAAGTCTGATCCGGTAATCAGCGCCAGCATAGTGGGCAATGTCCCACTAAATAGCGGAGCGGAAATACCGGCCACCGTGCTGGGCGCCACAGGAAGAGGAGACTGGCCTACGCTACCACTGCGCAATTCATC
>JANOVQ010000354.1:0-2155 GCA_031417495.1 Pseudomonadota bacterium
GCCTGCGCCACGGCGATGGTCTCGGGCAACAGGAATACGCCAAACTTAACCGGATTCATACGTCTCTCCCCTTCTGGTGATAGCCTAGGTTGGTCGTCGTCGCGACCGCCGGAGTGTAACCTTTAGACTGGGGGCCGCTCACGATGCGTAACCCGTTTTAGTCCCCAGTTCGCGTCTAATCTAATGAGGAGTCATTATGCAGATAGGATTCATTGGCATCGGCGCCATGGGGCTCGGCATGGTGCGCAACCTGTTGCAGGCAGGGCATGCGGTGACGGTGTGGAATCGAACGCCGGGGCCGGCTGCCGAATTACGTGCAGACGGCGCCACGGTGGCGTCCGATCCGATTGAATGCGCCCGGCAAGACATCGTGATCAGCATGTTGGCGGACGATACCGCGGTCGAGCAGGTAATTCTGGCAGCTGATTTCATCGCCGCTGTGCGCTCCGACACCATCCACGTCTCGATGGCGACGATCAGCGTGGCGCTAGCCGAACGCCTCACCGCCGCGCACCGCGCAGCGGGACAGGACTATGTTTCTGCACCGGTGTTCGGTCGCCCGCCTGCCGCAGCGGCAGCCCAGCTGTTTATTCTCGCGGCCGGGCGCGCGGCGGCGCTGGCGCGTTGCGAACCGCTATTCAAAGCCATGGGACAGCGCACTTTCTTGCTGGGCGAGCAGCCTTCCGCCGCGAATGTGGTGAAAGTTTCCGGTAACTTCATGCTGGCCTCGATGATCGAAACCTTGGGCGAAGCCTTCGCTTTGGTGCGCAAACATGGTCTCGATCCGGCGCTGTTCCTCGAAGTTATCACCAACACCGTGTTCCCCGCCCCGGTCTATAAAATGTATGGCGGACTGGTGGCCAGTGATGTGTTCGAACCCGCCGGCTTCAAGCTGACCCTGGGCCTGAAGGACGTTCGGCTCGCGCAAGCCGCGGCTGATGCGGCGATGGTGCCGATGCCACTGGCTGGTTTACTGCACGATCAATACATGACCGCGATCGCGCGCGGCTACGGCGATTTCGACTGGGCTGGGATCGCGCGCCTGAGCGCCGAAGCCGCCGGCCTCCCCACCAAGGACTAGTGCCATGCAAGACAGTACCAGTTTCGTCGGCTCCATCCCGGAGTACTACGATCGTTATATGGGCCCGGTGATGTTCGAGCCCTATGCGCGCGATCTCGCGCAACGCGCGGCGGCGACGGGCGCGCGGCAGTTGCTCGAATGTGCCTGCGGCAGCGGTATTGTCACCCGCGCGCTGCGCGCGGCGTTGGCCCCAGAGGCCGCCCTGATCGCCAGCGATCTCTCGCCGGTGATGCTTGAATACGCGCAACGTCATGTCGGCCCTCTGCCCAACACCCATTGGCAGGTTGCGGATCTCACCGCACTGCCCTTCGCTGCCGCCAGTTTCGAGGCCGTGGTGTGCCAGTTCGGTGTGATGTTTCCGCCCGACAAGCCCGCGCTCTTCCGCGAAGTTCGGAGAGTTCTAAAGCCGCGTGGCCACTGGCTGTTTAACGTGTGGGACACGATGGCCGCGAATCCGTTTGCAGAGGTAGTCCATCGCACCATCGGCGCCTTGTTTCCCAGGGATCCGCCGCAGTTCTTCACGGTGCCTTTCACATTTGCAGACCATGACGTGTTGCGCGGACTGCTGCGTGATCATGGCTTCACGGACATCACGCTCGAAACTGTTCCGCAGATCGCGCGCAGTTCATCCGCACTCGCGCTGGCGACCGGCATGGTGCGTGGCTCGCCGGTAGTCGCCGCCCTGACCGAACGCGGCCTTGATCTCGATGCCGTCGTCACGCAGGTGGCCGAGGCACTCGCCACCTTAGGCGGTAGCGCTCCGTTCGCGAGTCCCATGCAAGCCGTGGTGTGCACGGCGCGCGCGGGCTAGTCGCACATGTGGCAGCTCTTCATCAAGTTCAGCTTAAGCGCACTTCTGGTAGTGCTCATCAGCGAAGCTGCCAAACGCAGCTCTTGGCTCGGCGCACTCCTGGCCTCACTTCCGATCACCTCGCTGTTGGCATTCTGCTGGCTGTATCACGAGACGGGCGACGCGGTACAGGTAGCCGCGCTCGCGCGTGGAATCTTCTGGCTGGTGCTGCCGTCATTGGTGCTGTTTATCGCGTTACCCGTTCTGCTTGAACACGAGGTGGC
>JANOVQ010000355.1:0-3504 GCA_031417495.1 Pseudomonadota bacterium
GCTTCAAAACTGGCCCCGGCAGTCGGCACTCTCGTCACTTAACGCCG
Organism: Pseudomonadota bacterium; assembly: GCA_031417495.1. Classification (GTDB taxonomy): domain Bacteria; phylum Pseudomonadota; class Gammaproteobacteria; genus CAIKBL01. The sequence goes on from JANOVQ010000355.1 coordinate 48, forward strand.
CACCGCTAGATTTTTCTGCGCGCGGCTAGCTGCCCGGCGCTGGCGTCGCGCCTCTGCGCCGGTGGAGGCGATACAATGCCCCGCCGCGCCCCGCGCAGTCAGCCTCAGGAGTTCGACTCAATGTTTCAGACCACAGACGACGCCCGTATCGTCGGCTACCGTCCGCTGTTGCCGCCGGCAATTCTAATGGAGGAATTGCCGCTCACCGAACAGGCCTCAAATACCGTCTCGCGCGCTCGCCATGCTGCTGAGCAGATTATTCGCGGCCAGGATGACCGGCTATTAATCGTGGTCGGACCGTGCTCGATTCACGATCCCAATGCCGCGCTGGAATACGCCGACAAGCTGCAAGGGATTGCCGAGCGTCTCAAAAAGGATTTGATGATCGTGATGCGCGTGTACTTCGAAAAGCCACGCACGACCATCGGCTGGAAAGGACTCATTAACGATCCGCATCTCGACGGCAGCTTCGATATCAACAACGGCCTGCGGGCCGCGCGGCGTCTGTTACTCGAGTTGGCTAATCGCGGCCTTGCAGCAGGCACTGAATTTCTGGATGTGATCACGCCGCAGTTCATCGCCGATCTCATCGCCTGGGGCGCGATTGGCGCGCGCACCACGGAAAGTCAGGTTCATCGTGAACTCGCTTCTGGCTTGTCGATGCCGGTGGGCTTCAAAAACGGCACCGACGGCAGCGTACAGATCGCGGTGGACGCGATCGACGCTGCGCGCAATCCGCATCATTTCCTGTCGGTCACCAAGCAAGGGATTTCCGCGATTGTGACCACCAAGGGCAACCCGCATTGCCACGTGATCCTGCGTGGCTCAAATAGCGGCCCGAATTTTGACTCGGACGCGATCACCGCCTGCGCTAAAACGCTCGCCAAGGCGGGCCTCGCGAACCGCCTCATGATCGATTGCAGCCATGGCAATAGTCGCAAGGATCCTACGCGACAACCGGCTGTCGCCGCCGACTTAGGCCGGCAAGTCGCAGCCGGTTCCCGCGTGATCGGCGGACTGATGCTTGAAAGTCATCTTAAAGAAGGCAAGCAAACCCACCCCGCAGAGACCCCACTGGTCTACGGTCAAAGCATTACGGATGCGTGCCTGTCGTGGGCGGACACTGAACCGGTGTTAGAAAAACTTGCGCAGGCCGTGCAAGCCCGACGCGCCCGCGCTTGAGCGAGCTCGGGACGAGCGGCAATCGCGCGCGATGGAGCCTCTGCGCGTTGCTGTTTGGCGTGTCCAATCTCCTGCTGGCCGCTGCCCCTCAGCGGATTGCCTCGCTCAATCTGTGTACCGACAGCCTGCTGCTCGAGCTGCAGCCAGTGCGCAATATCGTATCTGTCACCCATCTCGCACAACAGCCTGCCCTTTCGCCCTTTGCGGTGCGCGCGGCACAGCTAACGATCAATCATGGTCTCGCCGAAGAAGTCATCCTGCGCGCGCCCGATCTCATTTTGACCGGGACCTCCACCGCCGATGCCACTGCGGCGCTGTTGACCGGCCTCGGTTTTCGCGTTGAGCACTTCGCGGGGGCGAGTTCACTCGCGGACTTCACTCGCGACTTCCGCCGACTTGGTCACTTGCTCGCGCGCGAACATGCAGTCGAAGCGCTCCTCGCCAAGTTACAGGCTCGGCTTCAGCAGCTTCCAGTGGCGCGCACCGACAGCGCCGAATCTGCGCTGCTGATATCCGGTAATGGGTATGTGCCTGGACCAGAAACGCTGGCGGATGATCTGCTTGCCGCGGCCGGACTGCGCAACGCCGCCGGCGATTTCGACCTACAGAAGGGCGGCTTCCTCTCACTTGAACGACTCCTGCAGACCCCCCCACAATGGCTGCTGATCGGGAATATTGGGAGTCACGCGCCCGCGCTTGCCGAGGCGTACCTGCAACATCCTGCCTTGCGCCGCGCGGTCCGCGACGAACAACACTTAATCGCGGTGCCTGAAGCGCTGTGGGCCTGCGGGGGAACCTATTTTGCGGAAGCGGTGGCCTTAATCTCGCGCGGTCTCGCGCAAGTCCGGCGCCCAATACAGCAATGACTCGGCGTCAGGCGGCCCTGCTGACGCTCGGCCTGCTGACGGCAGGCCTGTTTTATGTGGCGCTCGCGTTCGGCGTCACAAGCACCCCCTTCGCGGCGCTGCTGGGCGGCCTGCGCGGGGCCAGCGATCCGGCCGCGACGATCGTGCGCGAGGTGCGGCTGCCACGCGCGCTGCTCGCGCTCCTGATCGGCAGCGGGCTCGGCATCTCAGGCGCGGTCCTGCAGGCCCTGTTGCGTAATCCCCTCGCCGAGCCCGGCGTCCTCGGTATTTCCGCCGGTAGTGCCCTTGGTGCGGTGATCGCGTTCTACAGCGGGATAAGTCTGCATTTTGCATTCGCGCTGCCGCTGGGGGGTCTGCTTGGTGCAGCCTGTGTCACGGGCGGACTGTATCTGCTGGCTCGCCGCCAGCTAAGCACGGTGGGGTTGATCCTGGCGGGCGCTGCGATCAACAGCTTTGCGGGCGCCTGCATCGCACTGTTGCTGAATCTCGCGCCCAATCCGTACGCGGCCTATGAGATCTACTTCTGGCTCATGGGGTCGGTGACCGACCGTTCGCTAGTGCACGTGTGGCTGGTCGCACCTTTTATTCTGGTTGGTATCGCCATTCTCATGCGCGATGCGCCGCAACTGGACGCTTTGGTGCTAGGCGAGGAAACCGCGCACAGCCTCGGGGTCGATATCGCCGCGCTGCGGCGGCGGCTAATCCTTGGCACGGCACTCGCCGTCGGTCCTGGGGTGGCCGTGGCGGGCGCAATCGGCTTTGTCGGCATGCTAGTGCCGCATGTGCTGCGCATGTGGCTTGGCAATCAACCACGTCTCATTGTGCCCGCCAGTGCGCTTGGCGGTGCGGCGCTAACACTTGCCGCCGATCTCCTCGTGCGCATCACTTTGGCCCATGGTGAACTCAAACTTGGTGTGATCACCGGCTTGCTCGGCGCGCCGCTCTTTCTGGTGGTCGCCCTGCGCATGACAGCAGAACGAGACGGGCGATGATCAAGGCTCACGAAGTACGCGTGACCGCCGGCCAGGAAATCCTCTTGGACGCCTGTTCGTGTGAGGTGCGGCGCGGGGAAATCCTCGGCATATGCGGTCCTAATGGCGCCGGCAAATCCACCTTACTGCGCGTCCTCGCCGGGCTGCAGACCGTCGTCGCCGGGCACATCGATTACGCCGGTCACCCGCTACCAACCCTGAGTCTGCGTGCGCGCGCGCGCCAGCTGGGCTATCTGTCGCAAGCGCCCAGCGTGGCGTGGCCGATCACCGTGCGTGAACTCGCCACACTCGGCCGCTTTCCTTACCGGGGAGAACCGCTTGCGACCACGACATTCAGGGTGGACGAGGCGCTGCGCAAAGTCGGCCTCAGTGCGCTCAGCGCTCGCCTGGTGGAATCGCTCTCCGGCGGCGAGCGCA
>JANOVQ010000356.1:0-8412 GCA_031417495.1 Pseudomonadota bacterium
GCGTTGGGCGGCTTGCGCGAGCTCCGCGCCACTGAAATTGTCGGGGTAGAGGAATACGCCCACTGAGTTGTGCTGTATCGACATAACCATCGCTCCGTTGGGCGTTGAGTGATGCCGCAAGTCTCGCGCAGGCAGCCAGAATTGAACAGCCCCAAATTCAGTGGGGTGCGCCAAGGCACGCTATGCTAGGGCCTCAATCTCAGTGGAGCTTTAGCATGAATGAACGTTCGCCCACGCCAACCTTGCCCACCCTCACCGGTCGCGCCGCGTTCGTGTCTCTACTTGCGTCCGAAGGGGTGGAAGTCATGTTCGGCAATCCCGGCACCACCGAGCTTGCGATCATGGAAGCACTGTCGCTGCAATCGACCATCCAATACGTGCTCGGGCTGCAGGAGGCGGTGGTCGTCGGCATGGCCGATGGCTATGCGCGGGCCTCTGGTCGTCTCGCCGCGTGCAATGTGCACGTCGCGCCGGGTCTCGGCAACGCCATGGGTTCGCTCTACAACGCAAAATTCTACGGCTCGCCGGTGCTGCTCACAGCCGGGCAACAGGAGCAGGGCTTCGGTCTCACGGAACCCATGCTCTACGCTCCGCTAATCCCCATCGCGCAACCCTGCGTGAAGTGGGCGATTGAGGTGACGCGGGTCGAAGATCTGCCGCGCATCCTGCGCCGCGCGGCCAAAGTTGCCCTCACACCACCGACTGGCCCTGTATTCATCAGTTTGCCGGGCGACATTCTCGACAGCGCGGCGGCGCTCGATCTTGGCCAACCGACGCGCATCGACAGCGCGAACCGCCCGACAGATTCAGCGTTGGAGGCGCTTGCAGAGACGCTGCTCAACGCGCGCAATCCGGTCATTATCGCGGGCCACGAAATCGCGACCCGCGATGCGCTCACCGAGGCCGCTGCGCTCGCCGAACTGCTCGCGATACCCGTTTACCAACAAAGCGTGCCCTCGGCTGCGCATTTTCTGTCCGAACATGCGGCCTATATGGGACCAATCTCGCGCAGCCAGCCACAGGTCCGCGACACTCTGAACCCGCACGACCTGCTGGTGCTGCTCGGGTCGGATCAGCTCAGGATGGCGGTGTTCAATAAAGTCGAAGCGCTACCACCCGGCATGCGGATCGTGCAGATCAGCGAGCGCACGTGGGAACTCGCCAAGAACTATCCGGCTGAAATTGCGCTCAACGCGAATGTCAAAGAAACCCTGCGCGCACTGCTGCCCGTGCTGCGCGCAAAAATGAGCAACGATCGGCGACAAATGGCTGCCGGCAAGCTGGCAACCTTAGCCCGCGAAAATTGGTCGGTGAAACGGGAGCGGGCCAAATCCTCTGCGCTGAACTTGAGTGAACTGCGGCCAATCGATCCACGTGTGCTCATGCTGCGGCTGACCGAGGTTCTGCCACACGAGGTGGTCGTCGTTGAAGAAGGCCTGACCTCCACTGCGACCTTGCTCAACTTGCTGCCGTTGCGCGATGCGCAGGGCTTCTTTGGTCTGGCGAGCGGCGGAATTGGCTTTGCGATGGCAGGTGCGGTCGGGATTAGCCTGGCGCTGCCCAATCGCCCGGTCGTCGCCATCGTCGGTGATGGCAGCGCGATGTATAGCATCCAGGCCCTGTGGACAGCCGCGCACCTGAAGCTTCCCATCACTTACGTGATCGCGAATAACCGCAGCTATCGCATTCTGAAAGAACGCCTGCAGACCCTGCGCGGCAGCACGCGCTTTCTCGGCATGGACTTTCACGATCCCGAGATTGATTTTGTGCTGCTGGCGCGCTCGCTGGGCGTCCCGGCGCAGCGCATCACCGATCCGGACGAGATCGGTCCGGCGCTGCAGGCAGCAATCGCGCGCGGCGGGCCGAGCTTGCTGGACGTGGCAGTGGCCGAGGGTTTTGCCGGGGCTTGACGCAGCAAGCCAGCGCTATAGGTGCGTGGCGAAAATTTGTTGGATCCGTCATTCCGGGCGGAGCAGCGGAGCCGCGCAGACCCGGGATCCATGGACGCATGAAGCCCAAGCTGAATTCCAGGGTGACGTCCGTAACGTGTTAGGCACTTTCCCCGATGACGGGGTTGGGGATCCGGTATCGAGACGCGGCGGCATTTCGCGTGTTCCGAAATCCGGGCTCGCCATGAACTCGCGCCAGTGACCTAGCTAGCGTATGTGGACGAAGACCGCTCGGTTCCTCTATTAAAAGGGCGACGGGTCCCGCAGGGCAGGACCTGCTGCGCGGTGTTGAATAGTGGAGATGGGCGCCGAGAAAAACCAATAGCGGTAGGATTACCGGTTTCTCGCCGCGACCACCGGAACCGACAAGCGTAGATTGGGTGATCGTAAGGTCGCCACGAAAACGAATTCAGCCACAGACGCCGGGTGCCTTGACGCCTGATAGAGGGTTGCCTCAAGAAGCCCGATCGTAAGGGGGTTCACCATGTTGAACTTGAACCTTAGAACGCAAGTATTTGCATTCGCCTCGCTTCTGCGATCGCGTGCGTCGCCCCTTCCGCGCATGCCGCGACCTACAATCTGACTACCGACTGGAATTTCCAGGGACAGTTTACGAATTTTAAAGAAAGGTCATTGCCGGGCGTGTTCGGTGCAGGAACACCCCGGTTTTTAATCAGTAAACTGTCCCCACTTTCCCCCAGTAAACTGTCCCCACTTTCCCCACTTTCCTACTTTCGAGTCTCCCACCAACGGCGATAGGCCTCATCCGGCGCCAACACGCGCGACTTGGCGCTGCCGATGGCAATGCCGTCGGCATTGCTGATGGTGACGTCGAGTTCGACCAGATCACGGCGCATGCGTGCGACTTCGATGAGGATGGTGATCTCCTCCGCCGGACAGACTGGCCGACGCAAACGTTCGGCGGTGAACGTCAGGCCGAGACTGCCGTCACCGGGGAATTCGGTACCGAAAATACCGGTGATTGAAATCTGGATGAGCCCGCCAGGGACGATGATGTCCGTGACACCCGGGAAACGCAGCTGTGCCGCCGCCACCTCGCGATGGATGGCGTTGCGATCACCAGACAACGCGCAGTAGCGCGCGACATCCTCGTGCGAGAAGACGAAGCGTGTCTGGTGTCGCATACCCACGTGAAGCTGAGCGGCGGTCAGGCAATTGGTGGTGCTCACATTAATCATTCCGTTTTAAAGGTACAGCAAAGCAACGCGTGTGTGATCTAAGGGGTTTGCGCGCATTTTTTGTGAGAGAACATGGCGGGTTGTCCGCTACCGGCCAGCGCAGCGTGTTCAACCAGTGTAAGTATTCTTTTATGTCCCGCCAGAATAACCGGGATCACCGCCAGCTAACATCGCCAGTTGCGCGCCTGCGGGAGGCCAGCGCGAGTTATAGTCGTCAGCATCATGCAGGTGACCAAGAACCTTATGCCTTCGCTTGCCCGCCTGCCCCTTATTGCGGGCTTCCTTTTATGTGCTCTGTCATCGGTGCTGGCTTTTGCCGCGCCGGCGGTCACGACTTTCTCGCCCACCGGCACCGTGAAGGGCGTCCGCCAGGTCCAGGTGCGCTTTGCGACTCCGATGGTCAGCCTGGGGGATCTCCGGTTGCCTTCGCCGTTCGCCATCGACTGCGCTCCCGGCACCGGGCGCTGGGCCGATCCGCACAATTGGGTCTTCGATTTCAAACAGGATTTGCCTGCTGGCCTGCGCTGTCGTTTTACCTTGCGCGCAAAACTCCAGGATGCCACGGCCGTGCGTCTCACAGGTCAGCGCGCTTTCCATTTCGACACGGGTGGTCCGGCTATTTTGCAGACCGAGCCGTGGGCGGGCAGCACAATTGATGAAGAGCAGATTTTTATCCTTGGCTTGGATGCACACGCCACTGAAGAATCGTTGCTCACGCATGCACAGTGCCGTGTCGATGGGCTGGCCGATGCAGTAGGGGTGCGTCTTGTCACCGGCGAAGCGCGTCGGCAATTACTGGCTGCGAATCCGCATTTCCTGCGGCGCTATGCGAATGCGCTATTCAAAGACGCGCCGGATGCGAGGCCCGGCGCGAACGGGGCGAGTGACGAGGCTGTAGAGCGCGCTCGCTTCCCGCAGGTCGTAGAGGATCCCGCCTCGCCGCTCGTGCTGCTGCAATGTAAACAGCGGCTGCCGTCGGGGCACAAAATATGGTTGGACTGGAACGCGGGCATCGCGACAACGTCCGGGATCAGCACGACTCAAGCGCTGTCCCTCGAATTCGAAACCCGTGAAGCATTTCGGGCGCGCTTTCATTGCGAGCGTGTGAATCAAGATTCCGGGTGCATTCCGGCGTTCGACATGACCTTGGAATTTACAGCGCCGGTGCGTACGCACGACGCGCTGCAAGTCACCTTGACCGGCGCCGATGGGAAGGTCTATCCCGCGCAAGGCGGCGGTGAGGCAGGCGCTGAGACCACCTCAGAGTTAAGTTTTGCCGGACCTTTCCCGGCCCACAGCAAACTCATCTTGAATGTGCCGCCCCTGCTTGATGATGCCCAGCGCACGCTACTCAACCAGGATCGCTTCCCATTAGCGGTCGCCACGGCCGACGATCCGCCACTCGCCAAATTCGCGGCCGACTTCGGCATCGTTGAGCTCAGCACCCCCGTGTTGCCGGTCACCGTGCGCAATCTCGAAGCCAATCTGCGCCACCGCGCCTCGCCACCGCCGCCGGCGGCGCCGAGTGTGGGTGGCTTCGTAAAGGATCTGTTCAAACTCGACCACACCGAGTATCTGCAAAATCCGGTGGTGACCACTTTGCAGGTCAAGGTGCTGAAATTCGCGGCCGACGATCCGGTCGCGCTCGGCCAGTGGTTAACGGCCTTACGCAGCGCGCAGCGTGCTGACTATCACTGGGACGATAAGCAGGAACGTTACGTGGTGACCAGGCGCGCCGGCGAAACCGCCTTGCTTGCGGCGCAACCACAGGCGCGCGCGCTGGAGATCCCGCGCGCCACGCATGCTAAAGCCTTTGAAGTCGTCGGCATCCCGCTTGAGCAACCCGGGTTCTACCTGGTCGAACTCGCGAGCCCACGGCTCGGCGCGGCTTTGTTCGGCACGGCGGATACCTACTACGCACAGTCCTTGGCGCTGGTCACCAACCTAGGCGTGCATCTCAAGTGGGGACGCGAATCCTCGCTGGTGTGGGTCACTGCACTCGATACGGGCCAGCCGGTGCCCGCTGCTGCCGTGACGATCAAAGATTGCACCGGGCAAACTCATTGGCAGGGCACCACTGATCGCGCAGGTCTCGCCGACATCGCAGAAAAACTTCCGTTGCCGGCTGCCCTGCCGCGCTGTGCTTGGAACTCGCAAGGATTGGTGGCCAGCGCACAGCTCGGCAATGACTTCGGCGTGGTCGCCTCCGAATGGAACGAAGGGATCGAAAACTGGCAGTTCAATCTGCCGAGTCCTGCCTGGCGTAGCCCAGATATCGCGACGACTGTCTTCGACCGCACGCTGTTCCGCCCCCGGGAAACCGTGCACATGAAACACCTGCTGCGCACGCACACCGGGCGCGGCTTCGACGGCCTGCTCAGCGAGCCGTTCACCGCGCGAATTCGCCACGCCGAGAGCGCGGACGAGTTTCCACTACCGGCCATTTTCGATGCGCTGACGAGTAGCGCGGAATCCAGCTGGACCATTCCTGCCGATGCCAAGCAGGGCGCTTATCAAGTGGAATATCAAACTGGCGATGGGTGGGCGCCACTCGGCGATTTTCGCGTGGAAAGTTACCGCGTGCCGCTGCTGCGCGCGAGCGTAAACGCGCCCGCCGCGCCAGCGGTCGCCGCGAGGACCTTGCAGATCGATCTGCAGGCGCAGTATCTCGCGGGTGGCGCGGCGGCCGGACTCCCCGTAAAACTGCGCGGACTGGTGCAACCCCGCGAGGGGCACTTCACGGACTACGAAGATTTTGTGTTCATGAATGGCAATGTCGCGGAAGGGATTGTCGATCAGGCGGAGCAGGCCTGGCGTACACAGGGGGCGCAGAATCATCGCAACCAGCCCCAGCTACTCGCGACCCAGGTCGCGACTTTGGACAATGCGGGCGGCGCCGAGCTCACCTTGCATGATTTACCCGCGCGTGATTCCGCGCAAACCCTGACTGCCGAACTTGAGTTTGCCGATCCCAACGGTGAGATCCTTACTGCGGCGACCTCAGTGCCGCTGTGGCCCGCGCAAATCGTGCTCGGCATTAAACCCGATGGTTGGGCGATGTCGCAGACGAATCTCAGGTTTCAGGTATTGGCGTTGACGCTCGATGGCAAACCCGCGGCCGGCGTGAAAGTGCTCAGCGATCTCTTGCAGCGGATGACCTACTCGCATCGCAAGCGGCTGATCGGCGGCTTCTATGCCTACGAAAACAAAGCTGAGATCAAGCGCCTCGCGGCGCGCTGCGCGGGCACCACCAGCGCGTCTGGCCTGCTCCAATGCCACCTGAAATCTCCCGTCTCCGGCAATGTGATTCTGCGCGCCGTCGCGACCGATGCCAGCGGCCATCCAAGCGTCGTCAATCGCGACGTGTGGGTGAGCGGCGGCGAGGATTGGTGGTTCAGTGCAAATAACGAAGATCGCATGGAGGTTCTGCCCGAACGTAAGCACTACGAGCCGGGCGAGACTGCGCGGCTGCAAGTGCGAATGCCGTTTCGCGAGGCCACCGCGCTGGTCACGGTTGAACGGGAAGGAATCATTGAACGCTTTGTCACGTCGCTGTCCGGTCGCTCGCCGGTGGTCGAAGTGCCCATGCAGGGAAATTTCGCGCCCAATGTTTTTGTCTCGGTGCTGGCCGTGCGCGGGCGCGATGCCAAAGTGCCGCCAACTGCGCTGGTCGATCTCGGCAAACCCGCGTACAAACTAGGTTTCGCGGAACTGCAGGTGGGTTGGCGCGCGCACACGCTGGAGGTAAAAGTACACACCGACCGCGCGAGCTACCGAGTACGCGAACGTGCGCAAGTCGCGATCCAGGTTGCTGCCGCCGATGGCACACCACTAGGCGCGCAGGCTGAAGTCATCGTTGCAGCAGTCGATGAGGGCCTGCTCGAACTGCGCGCGAACGACTCCTGGGATTTGTTGTCGGCGATGATGGGGCGACGCGGTGCTGAAGTACGCACCGCTACCGCGCAGATGCAGGTGATCGGCAAACGTCACTTCGGGCGCAAGGCGCTCGCGCCGGGGGGTGGCGGCGGCCACACCAACGGCACCCGCCAGCTGTTCGAGACGCTGCTCAAATGGCAGACGAAAATCAAACTCGATGCCGCGGGCAGGGCCACGCTCGAAATCCCGCTCAACGATTCGTTGAGCAGTTTCCGCATCGTCGCGATCGCGACCGCCGGCAATGATCGCTTCGGGACTGGTGCCACTTCGGTACGTGCCACGCAGGATTTAATGCTCTATAGCGGATTGCCGCCGATGGTGCGCGAAACAGATCACTACGCCGCGCGTTTCACCGTGCGCAATAGCGCGAGCCAGCCGCTGACGATAACGGCCGCGCCTGAACTCACCGTGGAATCTGCCGCAGGGAATGCGCCGTATCCTTCGGCGCTCATGCCGCAAACCCTGACGCTCGCGGCTGGCCAGGCACAGGAACTGAGCTGGGACATCCTGGTTCCACTCGATGCGCAGGGCCTGCGCTGGACGCTGCGCGCGACTGCGTCGAATCATCCAGACACCCACGATGCGCTAGCGGCCACCCAACAGGTACTCGCCGCAGTGCCGGTGCGCACCTTCCAAGCCAGTCTCGGGCAATTGACCGCGCCACAAGCACTGGCGGTGGCGCTACCCGCCGACGCCCTGCCGGGTCGCGGCGACCTCCAGTTGACCTTGCAACCGCACCTCACCAACGCGCTGACTGGCGTGCGCGACTATATGAACGAGTATGGTTACAGCTGTCTTGAGCAGCTGGTCTCGAAAGCGGTCGCCCTGCAGGACGAAGTGCAGTGGGCGGCAGTGACGGCGCAGCTACCGACTTATCTCGATGCCAATGGACTGGCCAAATATTTCGCGGTGGAAGACACCGGTAGCGATTCCTTATCCGCCTACCTTTTAGCGATTGCCCACGAAGCCGGGTGGACGATTCCGGAAGCCTCGCGGCTGCGGCTGCGCGCTGCGCTGGTGCAGTTTATCGAAGGCCGTCTCGCGCGCGAGGCGGACTGGCAAGCCGCCGATCTCACCTTGCGCAAGTTAACCGCCATCGAGGCTTTAAGTCGTTATCCCGAAGGCATTGAGGTGAGTTGGCTCGACGCGCTGACGCTCGAACCGAACGCCTGGCCAACCTCTGGCATCCTTGACTGGATCGACATACTGCGGCGTGTCCAAACCATTCCTAAGCGCGCTGAGCAACTGGCGAGCGCCCTAGATGTGCTCCGCGCACGGCTTAATTTCCACGGGACCAGGCTCACCTTCTCAACTGAGCGCACGGATGC
>JANOVQ010000357.1:0-1960 GCA_031417495.1 Pseudomonadota bacterium
CTCGCCAATTGGATCCCCGCGAAGAAGGTCACCGGCAGAATTTCCAGCATTGAAGTCCTCACTCACGACATTCGACAGTTCGATGTGGCGCTCGACGAGGCGCTGGAATTCCATGCCGGGCAGTATGCGGATATCACCTTGCCGGGCACTGGTGTCACGCGCTCCTACTCGATGGCGAACCCGCCGAGTGAACAAAACACGCTGTCGTTCATTATTAAAATCTATCCGCAGGGTGCTTTCTCGGAGCAATTGGCGACGCAGCTTCGGGTGGGTGATCCGATTGCGCTGGAAGGCCCCTTCGGCACCAGCTTCCGTAATAAGCGACACCAGGGACCCACGTTGTTGGTCGGCGGCGGCTCGGGAATGGCGCCGCTGTGGTCGATCTTGAACGACCTCGCACAAAGCGGCGCGCGCGAACCCGTGCGGCTGTACTACGGCGCGCGCACGCCGCAGGATTTGTTTTACCTGGACGAAATCGCGGCGGTCGGCGCCACGCTGCAAGACTTCGCGTTTGTGCCGGCGCTGTCCGAGCTGCCCGCTGGCGCTAGCTGGGAGGGTGCGACGGGATTTATTCACGACGTTGTCGCGCGCGACTATGCGAGTGCGGGCCGCGATCCCACGCTGCAGGCCTACGCGTGCGGACCGCCGCCCATGGTCGAAGCCGTGCTGCCAGTGCTGCAGAAAATTGGCGTGGATGCGGACAACATTCACCTGGACAAATTTACCCCGGCGACGCATTAAGCCCGGTCACAAACACCGCCCGGGTTTCGGATTCTCGAGCCCGTGGTCACTAGAGGGGGGACGATGACGCAAAGCACACAGCACTCCGGCGCCGCCGGCAGCGCGAAATTCTCGGGTTCCGACAGCCGCCGCTACAATTATTTCGAACCTGAGGGTCGGCGTGCGACGCTCTATGAAGATGTGACGGTAGACGTGCAACCGGATCCGAGTCGCCACCTCCTGCAGGGCTGGATCATGACCTTCGCTAATGGTCAGCCCACCTATGGCGATTACGCCACGGCCGCCAAATCATCCGACTGGCACGTTTTTCGCGCACCGGATCAGGAATGGTCGCGCACCCATTATCAGCGTCAGAGTCACATCGAAAACACCATCAAAATGGTCGTCGATAACGCGCGTAGCGACGGCGCGCCGGGTCGCTTCGACGAGGGCTGGGTGGCTATTCTGCAGAATCACTTCGGCGCGCTGAAACATGCCGAATTCGGGCTCGGGGTGGCGCTGATGAAAGCCCAGCGCGATGGCATGACGCAGATGATCAACAACGCCATGCTGACTAATGCCTCATATAAGTTGCGCTTGGCGCAGGACATCACCTTGTATCTTGGCGATATCGGTTTAGATATCAAAATTGACGAGCACGCCGGCAAAAAATTCTGGCTGGAAGATCCGGCCTGGCAGGGCGTGCGCAAAGCGGTGGAAGCGATTCTTGCGGCGAGCGATCACATCGAGATCTATTTCGCGGTGAACTGCGTGTTCGAGGCGCTGGTTGGTGAATTGTTCCGCAACGGTTTCATCATGCGCGCCGGTCCGTTGCACCACGATTTTGTCACGCCCGCGGTGGTCTCGGCGGCCGGCGACGACTATCGTCGAAATTTGGCTAACACGCTAACCCTGCTAAAGCTGTTGACGGGTGATGCCGAGCATGCGGCCACGAACAAAAAAATCTTCACGGGCTGGCTCGAAAAATATGTGCCGCTGTGCGTGGCGGCGACGCACCAATTGAAATCGGTGTGGAGCACGCAAAGTAATGGTGACCTGAATTTCGAGAGCGTCATGGCCGACGCTAAATTTCGCTTCAAAGACATCTTGGCGGAAATTGGCATCGGCTTGCCGCAGGGTATTGCACTATGAGCACACAAACGTTTAAAGATTTAAACCGTGAAGACACCATCTCGCATCGCTGCGGCGTGACGATGAATGACAGCGTCGAGGCGCGCGC
>JANOVQ010000358.1:0-3658 GCA_031417495.1 Pseudomonadota bacterium
TTGGGTGCTGGGCCAGATGACCGATGTGACGTCTTACTCGAGCGGCCAACTCTTCACCTTTTCCCACAGCGCGCTTTTCGTACAGTTCGGGCTGCACCTTACTTTTCGAATCGAACGGTTCGCTTGGATCGAGCAGGAACAGCAGTTCAATCTTTTCGCCGGCGTGTCGCAGCTGCTGAGCGATTTCCAGTGCGACCAAGCCGCCGAACGAGTAACCCGCCAGACGATAAGGTCCGTGCGGTTGGATCGAGCGGATCCGTTCGATGTGGCTACACGCCAGTTCTTCGACTGAATTTGCCGCTACGAATCCCTTCCCGTGGGCCCACAGCCGCATCGCATAGAGAGGGCAGTCGGCCTTCCAGGTGCCCCTCCGCGCCAGCGGAAGTTCGACATGGCTGAAGAAAAGCGGATTGCCGCGACCCGGCTCAACCAGCGGAAAAACGAACTCGGCGTTCCCTTCGGGTTCGTCGGCGAGCGCGCGGACTCGGTCCACACGCTCGGCAAACCGGCTGAGCGTTGGAGCCTCGAACATGGCGCGCACGGTAAGAGAGATCGCGAAGGCGTCTTCGACCTCCAGGATTACTGTCACCGCGGACAGCGAATCTCCGCCAATCGTGAAGAAGTGATCGGACCGGCGCACCGGCCGGACACCGAGGACCCGCTCCCAGATGCCGATCAGGGTCCGCTCTGTTTCAGTCGTCGCAGCGAGGGGCGGCGCGGGTACGACCTCATCGGACATCTCCGCCGAACGTTCCCGGATCGCGGCGCGATCGATCTTTCCGCTCGGCAGAAGCGGAAGCGCAGAACAGAAGACAAAACGCGTCGGAACCATGGATGGCGGCAGCACTTTCGTCAGGTGCAGATGGAGGTCCTGCGATGTCAAATAGATGTCTGGCTTGAAAACGACGGCTGCCACCATCGATCGCGAGCCTGTCTTGGTAGGAAACCACGTTGCCGCGGACTGGCTCACGCCGGGGTGTGCAAGCACCGCCGCTTCGACTTCCATCGGTTCGATGCGCACCCCACGCACTTTGACCTGATCATCATTGCGGCCGCAGTAGTGCAGCGTCCCATCGTCGTCCATCGTGACGATGTCGCCCGTCCGGTAAAATATCTCGCCATGCCCGTTGAGCGTCGCGAATCTTTCGCGCGTGAGCTGCACGTTGCCACGGTAACCTCGCGCCACCGATGGGCCGCCAATCCAGAGTTCACCCTCGACCCCTGCGGGGACCGAGGCGCGCTGCTCGTCGAGGACTCGCACCTCAACATGGGCCAACGGGCGGCCGATTGGCGCTGAGACAGCGCCTGCGGGTTCGGTAGTCTTGTTGCGCATGAGCTTGTGTCCGGTGGCCCAGACTGTGGTCTCCGTGGGCCCGTAGAGATTCCATGCGGCGTCGCTCAGATCGACCAACCGACGTGCGAGTTCAAGCGGAATTGCCTCACCGTGGCTGATGGCGATTCGCAGGCGGGGAAAATCGGGCACCGTGGCGAGCGCGACGGACCATACCGTCGGTCCCGTCATCAGTACCGTGACGCCATGCTTGCGGATCTCGCTGGCGAGGCGGCGCGGATCGAGCGCCAGACTGCGATTATGCAGGATCACGACGCCGCCGGTGACCAAGGGCAGGTACATCTCAGCGACGGAACTATCGAAGCCCACCGTCGAAGTCGCCAGGTAGCGGTCGCGGTCGTCCACCCCCAGGAATTCAATCGCCGACATCAGCAGGTTCACCACATTGCGGTGCTCGACCTCGACCCCTTTCGGCATGCCGGTGCTGCCGGACGTGAACAAGATATAGGCGAGCTGGTTTCCGCCGTGCGGCACCTGCTCTGGTAGGCGCGGTGCGGACCCGGTGAGAAGTGTTTCGATATCCAGAAGCGCTAGGTCTCCCCCTGTATCGTCGGCGGCGACGCTCATGGCCGCCTGCAGCTTCTCAAGCAGCGGTTTGTGACCGAGAACTAGCCTGCATCCGGCGCCGACGATGATGCGGCGTGCCCGTTCAGTTGGATCGTCCGGATCGAGCGGCACATAGCATCCACCTGCCTTGAGAACGCCGAGCAGCGCCGCGATGAGACTGACATTCCGATTCAGGAACACACCGACCGGTTGCTCGGCGTGCAGCCCGCGAAGGATCAGCGCATCGGCGATGGCCGATGCTCTCGCCTCCAGTGTGCCGTAGGCGCACGCCTCGGCGTCATCGATGACGGCTGTCGCGTCCGGCCGCAGACGCGCTTGGCGCTGAAAAAGCGCAAATACATTGTCTTCGAGCAGCATCGGAGAATGCGTCATCGCGGTACCAGCATCACAGCGAATCCGGGCGCCGGTTCCCAGTGGTAGCCACCACGAACCTCCGGACCTTCTGCGAGCCTAGTGACGCGGTAGCCGCGCGCCAGCGCGCGCAGGAACACCACGCCGAGACGAATGACCACGCTACCCATCGGGCATTGGTGGTGATCGACGCCAAACGGCGCGTAGCGATCCTTTCCCGGCACCCCGTTCGAGAACCGCTGTGGATCAAACTTGTGCGGCGTCTCGAACGCGCTTTCTAGGTGGTGAGACTCCCATAGGCAGAGCCGAACGCTGGCATGCTGCGGGAACAGGTAGCCGTCAAAGACGAAGTCGCTCTTCACCTGACGCATCATCCTCTCGCTTTGGTCGGTACGCAGGGTTTCCAGTGCAAACGCTTCGGCCAACGGTCGCGCCCACGCCTCCCCGCTGTCGCTCGCGTTAATGCGATCGAGCACGGTTGGGTCATCGGTGACATGGCGCGTCAGCCAGCGAAACCAGTTCCTGAGATCGGAGCGGCCCATCTCGGCCTGATAGATCAAGTTGCCGAGTAGCGTGTCATCGAGAGTTTTCTGCTCCACCATCTGCGCCAGCAAACCGCATTTCCGCAGACCGTTCGTACCACCGCGCAGGGCGGTGACTTCGGCCCTGAGGTCATCGCGAAACGCCCGGAAGGCATTCTCTTGGCGCCTCTGCGGGTTCCACACCAGTCCGTGAGGACCGAGTTCGCGAAAGTGCGCCAGGAACCGCTCATGTGCATCTGTTCCAGGTGCGGCGCCGAAGAACAGCCATGTCACCGCGGAAGTGGCCAGACCGGACATTGCCGACGTGAACGCGTGCGCGGCGTTCTGGTGTTCGGCTGCACGCTCGGCGTATTCGCGCAGCGCTGTCGCCGCGATTGCTGCCAGTGCAGATTCGTTGCCAGCGAGGTCGCTACCGCGCAGCGCTTGCATGGTTGAGCGGCGATAGTGGCGATGCTCGTCACCTTCCATCGCGTGCAGCAGCCCTCCTGGAATGAGGTGAGCGAGATCCATTGTGACGTGCGCCAGCTTCTCGGAATGCTGCTGCGTGATCTTCCGGCAGCGCTCGAGGCCGATGACGCAAATGCACAACTCACCCCAGGCGACCCCTTTGAAAATCGGCCCCAGCGTCTCCGCACGGTTGAGCAAGGCAGTACGGTCCGCTTTTCCCAATTGGTCGTACTCCACCAAGTCGCCCGGCGGTAGCTTGTGCCGGGAAAAAGCAGCGCGCGTGCGGGCATATGCGACCGGGTGGTTCTTGAGCCGGTTGAAGAGTGCGCGTTTGGAAGCTGTAAACATTGCAACCTTGGATGAGTCTGTCGTGGAGGAGGATCGCGCTCAATGTAGGTTG
>JANOVQ010000359.1:0-7194 GCA_031417495.1 Pseudomonadota bacterium
GCGCCGCACAGGCAGCCACCCTGAAATACTGAGCCCATGGATAACCTCCCTTGGAAAGTCGACGTTAATGCCTCAGGCAGCGATACCTTCTGTTAGATTACTGGCATGCGCGAGAACATCGCCTTTGATGCCAACGGTACCACTTTGCGGGGTTGGTTTTATACGCCGACGGTCGGCCATGCACCCTTCCCCACCGTGGTTATGTCACATGGCTTCTCGGCTCTTAAGGAAATGGGGTTGGACGACTATGCCGAGGTGTTCGCCGCCGCCGGTCTCGCCTGTCTCGTCTACGACCAACGCAATTTCGGCGCCAGCGATGGCGCCCCGCGGGCCGAGATCGACCCCCTGGCGCAGATGCGAGATTACCGGCATGCGCTGACTTACGCCGAATCCCGACCCGATGTCGCCTCGAACCAGCTCGGGATCTGGGGCACGAGCTATAGCGGCGGGTTAGTGTTGATGGCGGCGGCGATCGATCGCCGAATCCGTTGTGTGGTAAGCCAGGTACCGTTTATCAGTGGGCTGGCGAGCTTTGAAGCGCAGGTCCCGCGCGATCAACAAGCGGCTTACCTCGCTCGTCTCGCCGCCGAGCGACGCGCAATTGCCGGGGGAGAGACACCCAAGCTGGTCGAAATCTGCACCGATGATCCGAGCAAGCCCGTGGATTCTCCGGGGCGACTCACCTATCGCTACTTCAACTCCTTTCGAACCAGCGGGCGTGGTCAATGGGAGAATCAAGTGACCTTACGATCCTTGGATTACCGTTTTGAATTCGACGCGCAACCGTTTCTGTCCCGGATCAGCCCCACGCCCCTGTTGATGATGGTAGCGACCGACGACACGATTACGCCGACCGCGATCGCATTGGAGGCCTTCGCGCGCGCGCAAGAACCAAAGCGGCTCGTGCTCCTCGAAGGTCATCACTACGTGCCATATTGTGCGCGCTTCGTGGACAGTAGTGCCGCGGCGCGCGACTGGTTTACCGCTCACCTCATGCTAGGGAGTTCTTAAATGATTAAGCTGACTCACGCCGAATTACCCGCCGTCACCGCCCGCCTCGCGTACCTCGGCGTGAGTGATGGCCCAATTGAACATCGGGTCTACCCGATCAGTTCCGGACGTGAAACCCTGCGTCCACCGATTGATTATCAACCGATGCCGATTGCCGATGCACGCCGCCGCGCGGCCGATCTCGATCTCGACCGCGAGGGATTCGCACTGTTCCAACAGCCCACGCGCTTTGTCGATTTCTACGACGATGCTGCGGTCAAAGCACAGTACTACCCGGAGGTCGCCGACTTCGTGCGCCGCACGCTCGGCGCCAGCGATGTCACCGTCTTCGATCACAACACGCGCAGCGCACTACGCGCCAAACGGGGCGACGTGGGCGTGAGATTGCCGGTCGATGCCGTGCATAACGATTACACAGATTCCTCCGGCCCCAAGCGCGCGCGTGAAATTCTCGCGCTCGCCGGCAAGTCGCATCTCAGTGGGCGCCGCTTTATGTTCATCAATCTGTGGCGCCCAATCCGGGGACCCGTACAGGACAATCCGCTCGCCCTGTGCGATGCACGCAGTGTGCGCGCGGAAGATATTGTCGATACCCCGATCCATCACTTTGGCGAAGAAGATTTAGAGACGCCGCGGCATAGTGGCCAGATTCAGTCGATTCGCCACTCGCACGGCCATCGCTGGTACTACATCTCGGACATGCAGCCGAATGAAGTTCTGTTCTTAAAATGTTTCGACTCGCTCACCGATGGCCGCACCCGCTTCATGCCGCACACCGGGTTTAAAAATCCGGCCTGCCCGCCCGAGTTCACCCCAAGGGAGAGCATCGAGGCGCGCACGTTGGTAATGATATAATTTTCGCGAGGCTGCCACCTAGCGTGAACGCACCCGCTCAAAGCTTGCCTTTTGCTTGGCATCAAAACTTATCAACGCACGCGGGTCAGAGCTTGCCTTTTGCTTTGTCTCAAAACTCCGCAGAGGTCGCAGGCAAGAAGTAGGCTCTGCCCCGTGACCCTAATGTTTGTCCCTGATCAGCACTCAATCAGCACACCGGGTCAGTTTTGAATCGGCACAGACACCATAGCGATAACAGTGCAATCATGGGCCGGGTTATCCGGCAACGAAAAGATGCTGCCGATAATCTGGCGGCCACGATGCCCGCGCGAGTTGTGCGGGCGAGCGCAACCATTGGCGCGCCCAAAGACACGATAATTACCTCGCTCCGCCTCCTCTGAGATGAAGTTAATCACCCGCATCAATGTTATTCCGTTGTGTGCACTCATTGCGAGTTGCTCTGACAGCACGCAGCCGCAAGAACAGTCCGCCAAATCGGCAGCGCTAACGATCGCGGTACCAAGCGCGAACCCTGCTGCACAATCGACCGTTGTCACTGCCGAGCCCGCGCCGGCCCCGGCGCAGGATGAAATGCAGCGCGTGCTGAGCCGCATGCTGGCGGTCGAAATCAAACCCGCCGCCGGGTTTGCGACGCGCATGCTGGTGCCTCCCGGTGCGCTCTACGACCCCCTGGTCATGCACCCGATGGGCGACACGGTGTGGCTGAACGACGACGGCAAGGAGACCGAGAACGCACAAGGTGAACACAAGGGCAGCCGTCTGATGGCCGTTGATCACGAGGGGCGAGTCTCGGTGCTGGTGGATGCCGACAAGCTTGCGCCCATCAGCGCCGGCTTCGATGTCGCGCCTGAGGGCTTCGGCGCCTACGCCGGCCAGGTGTTCGCGCTCTCGCAACCAACGACCGGCGACCAGGCCGGACAGGACAACTACCTCCTGCAGCGCATTGACCCCAAAGCCGGCTTTGCAGTCAGCGTGTTCTGCACCCTGCCCGCGCGCAGTGCCAAGGAAACCGCCGGCATCGGCGTCGATGCGCGCTTCGGTCCGCCTGGGAGTGCCTTCGCCGGCAAGCTCTACGCCTCGACCACCTTGAACAACACGATCTACCAGATCACGCCAGACGGCCGCTGCGAACCCTTCGTACGTCTCGACCCGGACAAGCAGGGCGGGCCGCTCTATCTGCGCTTCACACCCGATGGCACAGCACTGCTGGTGACCGTCGTGCGCGGCGGCATTTTTGCTGCGCGTGGCAGTGCCATTCTCGCCATCCATGCCGATGGCAGCGTGGCCGAGAAAGCGCTCGCCGAGGCACCGACCATGTTCGGCTCCATCGACTTCGCGCCGGCCGGCTTCGGTGCCTACGCCGGCCAGATCTTCGTGGTCGAAGTCGGCACTTATGAGATCCCGGTGCCGGCCGGCCGACCGCTGCGCGCCGACGGCAAACTCCATCGCGTGACGCCCGCTGGCAAACTCGAACTGGTGGCGAGCGGCTTCATCAATCCATGGAACGTCCGCTTTGTCGACAATAAGTTGTGGGTCGCCGACATCAACGGCGACTTCATCTACGGGCACCGCGAATTGCCCGATGGCTTCATCGTCGAAGTGACGCCGAACTAAGCGCAGGACTCCCGATATGGTCAAGAACATGGTTCGCGCGCGCTGCGCGCTGCTGCTGATGGTGGCCGCCACGGCCCATGCCGCCGAAGAACTCGATGCGCTGCTCGGTCAGCTGCTAGCCGTCCCGAAGCTTGTCCTCGCCCGCGGCTTTACCGCACACACGCTGGTCGCACCGGGCACGTTCTACGATCCGTTCGATCTGCGCAGTCACGCCGGCGCGGTGTGGGTGAGCGACGACGGCAAGGAGCTCGGCGACAAGGGCGGCACGATTCAAAGCGTGGACGCCAAGGGCAAGGTCACCCTCGAGGTCGGACTCGGCAAGCTGCTGCCGCCGGTCGCAATGGATTTCGCGCCGGCGGCTTTCGGTAGCGCCGCCGGACAGATCTTCACGGTCGCCTTCGCGCGGCCGGATGCAGCAGCGGGTTTCATCGATCCGAACGTCATCCAGCGCGTGGCGCCGGACACCAATGAAGTGAGCAACGCCTGCACGCTGCCGCCCAACCGTGCCGGCAAGGCGGGCGGCGGCGGCTTTTTCCTGCGCGCAGGACCGGACGGCACGCCCTTCGCCGGCAAGATCTTCATCACCGCCGCCAGCAACCAGACCGTCTACTCCCTGACCCCGGATGGCAAGTGCGCGCCGTTCGCCGACATCGATATCACGCGCTTTGGTTACCCCACTGGCATCGGCTTCAGCGCCGATGGTCAGAGTCTTTTGATCGGTACCGCCCAGCCGGCCACCAGCGACCCGGCCGGGCCGCCCAAATCCGGTGCGGGCAAGATCCTGCGCCTGTCGGCGACGGGCAGCATCGATCCCACGCCCTTCGCGACTGGACTCGACCAACCGTGTGCAATGGACATCGCGCCGGCCGGCTTCGGCAGCGCGGCCGGCCGCCTGCTGGTGGCCGATGCCGGTGATTTCAACTCGCCAGTGCCCATGACCCAGACAGTCAAGCGCGATGGGAGCGTGTTCGTGATCACCGCCGCAGGCAGGCCCGAGGTTCTGGCGAGCGGCTTCGCCAATCCCACCGGGCTCGCGTTCTTAGGATCGATGCTGGTGGTGTCGGATATCAATGGCGACTTTCATGTCGGCCAGCGCGAGCTGCCGGATGGATATCTGATCGGGATCGAGGCGCAGTGACATTTTGCTCCTTCACCCTACCCACCATCCGGCGTATTGCCGCGTGCCGATAAGCAGCAGTAGGATGGCCGTCCCATCTACCAGGAGAGCATCACCATGGCTGCTGTCATGAAAGAAGAAAACATGATCAAGGTGCTGGCCGGCGCAGCGTCAAAATCACCGTGGATCGATTGCGGTCCGGGCATTCAGATCAAGGTGCTGGCCGTCGATCTCGCGCATCACAGCGTGCAATACCTCGCACGCACCGGTGCCGGCCACAACCCGGGCGTTCATCGCCACAACGCCGATGCCTCAATTTTCATCCTCGAAGGGAGCGTCAGGAACCTGACCACCGGCTGCGAATTCGGGCCGGGGGATTTCTGCTTTCAACCGACCGGCGACGTCCATGAAGAAGTGGTCGGACCGCAAGGCGTGGTCAGCTTCGTCTCGCAACGTGGCGACGAAGATCTGCTGATCGAGTTCATGGACGCGAGCGGCGCGGTGTCCGACAAGTACACCGTCTCCGATTTCGCGCGCATGCTCTGAGTCGCGCATCGAGTCACGGAATGAAGGCCCCGATTGGGGCCTTCGTTTTTTTTGAAGGACGCGTTCGCGCGCTTTGAACGCTAACAGGCCAGGCCGAGCATCGCGCGCGCTTCGGCCGGGGTCGCGACCTCACGCCCCATCGCGCGCGCCAGCGCGCTGATGCGTGCGACCAGCTCGGCGTTGGTCGGATGGTCGAGCTCGGGATAGGGATAATCGCCGAGCCCGATCGCGATATGGCCGCCGCGCTCCATCGCCGCCGCCGCGACCGCGAACAGGTTGCCACCCGCACACATCACCGACCATTGCCAATTCTGCTGCGCCGGCAGGAAATCGAGAAAAGCGGAGAGCCCTTTCACAGTGCCTGGATGACCGGCCAGCATCCCGTGTTCGGTCAGCACGATGCCGCAGTAGAGCGGTTCGCGGAACACGCCCATCTCGGTCAGGACTTCGGTGTGCCGCACCGACGAGACATTCCACAACGCCTGCATCGGCTTGACGTCGAGAGCCTGCAAGGTCTCGGCGAAGTACTGCCAGGTGGCGGTGGTATTGATGTAGACCGTGTCGTTGGTCTTGAAGCGCCTGGCCTTGGGATCATAGACATCGACATTGCTGCTCGCCATGTCGATCGGCGCCAGCTCAGGCCGGGTTGCCGCGTCGCCCGCCATCTCGACGACGTGTGCGATGCGTGCTTGCGGCGAGGGCAACTGCCAGGCACCGAGCGTCGGCATGATGATCAGATCGCTTGCGGTCTTGATGCGTCGCGCGGTGTCGGCATAGAGCGCGAAATCGGTCGCCGGCGCACCGGTCAGCGCATCGCGCGCGTGATAGTGAATGATGGCCGCACCTTCGCGGCCACAGGCCAAGGCATCGGCAGCGATCTCGGCCGGGCTGTAGGGCACGTGCGGATTGCCATTGCGCAACGCGTATTCGTTGATGCGCACTTCAATGATGATCTTGTCGGTCATGGCACCTTTCCTCTTCACCCCCTCCCTCTCCTCAGGGGGAGCGGGAGGGACTGCTCGTTACGTCAGCGGCCTGCGGTTTTGTCGATCGCTGCCAGCGGCGGCACGATTGAGTGCTGCTTCACACACATCGTGGCCAATCAACTGTTCGAGATCGAGCATCTCAATGGCCATCACTTCTTCCTCACCCTGGAATTGTTGCCGATGGGGTGGCTCGGGGGTGAATTGGCAACTGTTGTTTGGCATTCGCATGGTGGTGTCGGGAATGGTGGTCTGGGCTGTCGCCATTTTGCTCAACATCGTTGCCTTGCTGCATTTTCGGGACTTTTGCCAGACCACCGTCATCACCCGCTTGCTCGAAGGGATATTGACCAAGCCTTCTCCTTACTGGATGGTCATCGTGTTGTCCGCAGTTGGCACGTTTTTATCAATACGTTTTGGAGACGAGCTAATGGATGTGCTGCATCACAAGGATCGCCATTATTTTCACAGCCATCACTTCAAGCATGAGCTGATCTTGCTCGTTTTCTTTGTGTTCGTCATTGTTGGTTACTACGAACTCATTTCAACCCTGGGGATCACTATCATTGGCAAATGACTTGATACTGTTCGACGCAGACGACTTCTTTCAATGTGCTTCTCACCAGGACACCTCTGGACATGGATACCGAAATAGTTGCTTCAGAGTCGATGACCATAAATGAAGTACAGCTGCTTCTGGCTGAGGAGCGAACTTCTTTGGCATTGATGCGGACCGGAATTGCGGTTTTAGCCTTGCCGCTATCTGTGTTTAGTCTCCTGATTGCCACCTCTAAATATTACGACCCCTCCAACGTTCTTCATCTGCTAATACCGCTTGGATTTTTATGTCTTGCCTTACTGGTTTCCGGGATATATCTGGTATTTCACTCGCTGGCCAGAATTAGACGCATAACGCGACTCATCCATCAAATCAAACTGGAGCACAGCACGCTTTCCAAATACCTTGATCCATCCTAGGGCCTGTTGATCTTTCATGAAAGACAAAGGGAGGCGGCATGAAGGACCCGGTAATATTGGGGTCGCTACAACACCAGAATTAGCGAGCCA
>JANOVQ010000360.1:0-8511 GCA_031417495.1 Pseudomonadota bacterium
CGCTGACGCTGCAGACGAGCGCGAAGGTAAAAATAAGTCTACGATTCATTCGCGTGAAAAGGCGGGAAAAGGGGACGGAGGGATTAACTCTTTACCAGTTTATCTGTTGCATGTTTCTCGCATTCTGCCATTCCATTGAACTGGTCAAGAGTTAATCCCTCCGTCCCCTTTTCCCGTGCCCTTTTCCCGCCTTTTCACGCGAATGAATCGTAGACTTATTTTTACCTTCGCGCTCGTCTGCAGCGTCAGCGCGGCTTTGGCGGCGCCGGCGCAAAATCCGCTATGGATGGCAAAGGCCTTGTCCTGCAATTTCAGCTCTCCTGCAACCCCTGAAAGTGAACTCTTCGTCACCATTCGCCGCATCAATCTCAGCGCGCACACGGCCAAACTCCGCGAACGTGCAAGCGTCGAACATGCCGCCGAGATCATTACCACCGAATCGGGCCTGACGTTCATTGAACACGCCGCAACCGGCAGCTTGATCTTCACCACGGTGTTCGCCGGACCACCAGAAGAAACAGAGTTCTATGCCGTGCAGTCGCGGCATCTCACAGTGATGACGGGGATCCCGCAACTCGCGCAGCGGGTTGGGACCTGTGTTGTTGCCAAGTAACTTATCAATCACTCCCTCCGGGCTCATCCGCTCCACAAACTTCTACGCCCGCGCGGTGGAGCCACCGTCTACTGCGAGCACTGAACCTGTGCAGTAAGACGACTCTTCAGAAGCGAAGAACAGGCAGGCATAGGCCACTTCCTCCACCGTCGCGGGACGCCCCATCGGTGAGATGAGCTTCGGGTTCTCCGCCGAGAACAACAGCGGTAACACATCTTCTACCATTTGGGTCTGCACAAAGCCCGGCGCGACAATATTGCAGCGGATGTGATCGTCCACATAGGCCACCGACATCGAGCGTGTGAGATTGATAATCGCGCCCTTGGTCGCGGTATAAGTATGCGCATCGGGCGCACCGCCCAGACCAAAAATGCTTGCCACGTTTACGATCGAACCGTGCTGCTGCAGTTTCATCTGCTGTAAAACCTGACGACACATGTAGAACACGCTGTCGAGATTGATTGCCATCACCTCGCGCCACTTATCAATCGGTGTCGAATGCACGGGATCCATCGAACCCGGGCTCGAATGCCGCCAGCTGTAACCGACGCCGGCGGCATTCAGCAGAATATCAATACGTCCGTAGCGCGCGAGGCACTCCTTAACTGCTGTCTCCGCGCCCTCAGGGAGCGACAGATCTGCACTGATCGTACTGCCCTGACCGCCCGCGGCGACGACCCGGCGTAGGGTTTCATCGACATTGGTCTGCGTGCGTGAGACGCCGCAAACGATCGCCCCTTCCTGCGCGAACAGCTGCATGCAGGCGCGGCCGATGCCGGCGCCCGCGCCTGTCACCAATGCAATTTTTTTTGTCAAACGACCCATGTGATTTCCTCTTCCTCGAATAACACCGTCTATTCTTCGCGCTGATTCCCCAATAGTCGCAGCAATTCTTCATGCAGCTCAAACCATACCGTGTGGTAGCTGTCGATTTTGACTTCGCTGACCCACTCATGATCGCCGGCTTCGGCGCGCTCCAGTGCGTGGACCAGCCCGCGTTCGTAATGCCGCAGGCGCGGCACCGCTGCGACTAGCGATTTGAGCACCGCTTCGAAACGTTCGTGCAATCCTCCCAGGCGGTCGATGATTCGTGCATCGTGCTCGCGGTTGGTGTGATCATTGGCGATGCGTTGGCCGCCGATTTCCAAGGTTTGCCAATCGGTGATGAGTTGCTTCAAATCGCGGTTAATCAGTTCGAAGCGCGCACAGGCGGTGGTGAATCCCTGGTGGCTGCGCAAATCGGCATAGAAGCGCGAGTATTCGCCCTGGAGGATCATCTGACCGGCGGGCGCAAGCAAGTATTTACCGTCGGCTTCGACCAACCGTCCGTTGCTGACCGCGCGCGCAAGTTCAGCTTCGACCGCTGCCGTTGACAGCCCGCTGACGCGCGCAATCTGCGCCACGTCCCCGTGCTTTTTGATGGCTACGCCGTGCATGATCAAATGCAGGGCTGGTAGGTTCGTCGGCATTTATCCCTCTCCCGCGCTGCGCAGAGCTTCAATATCGTCGCGACTTAGCCCGGCGCCGCGATCTTTCAGTAATCGCGAGTGCTGTTGCTCGATTTTAAAAAGATCGTCGGCCAGCGGAGTGTCGTAGTGATACTTGACCCAATCCGCGCACAGGAAGCGATAGGGTTCACGACAGGCTTGTGGCACAAAGCCGCGCGCGCGACGCATGTACTCGGCTAACGAGAGCACGCCTTGTGAAGTCCGGTAACGGTCATTTTTGGCGGGCAGATTGCTCGCCCCGGCGCGCATTGGCCCAACCGAACGGGTGTAACTTTCATCGCCGAGCATTGAATAAGGAAAGTAGCTCAGGGCCTTGGTGGGCTGATCGGTGTGCTGCATCATCGCGTAACCCTGCATGCGCTGGCTCGGGGAACTGAGGTAGCCGACGAGTTCGCCGAGGAAAAGATTGCCATACTCGTCATTCAAAAGGGGCCGGAAGCGCTCTGCGCGTTCGTCGATCAGCATCCAGTCTGCCGGGTCATACACCCCCGCGATTAACGCGAATTCCCGGATGACGCCCGAATACGTGAGGGCGCCGGCATCGAGCTGCTGATCGCGCGTCCAGCCTGCCATCACATGCCACAGCTTGGTGGTGGCGATTTTGATGCGCTCGGTCAAATCGAGAAACGTAGCGGTGAGTTCCTCTTTACTGCGCATGCCCACCGGTTGATGCCCATCGGATAGGGTATCTGCGGTGTAGAGTCCAACCGCCACCATGTGTTCGGCGTTGAGCTCAGGGACCGATTCGAACGATCCCCAGTCATCCAGCAGATTAATATGACAGCCTTCGATCACCATGGTGACGGTTAGGTTGTTGTAAGGAATTTCCGCGCCAATCCCATCCAGCCACGGCACCGTCGCCTCCGCTAATTCATTGAAATCCCGCACCAGCATTTCGCGCTGGTCGGAGAGCTTGTAGGGGCCATAGTTATGCAAGGTCAGGCGCGATTCGCAGGACACCAGAAAGCCATACTGCGCGATGGTGGCGAGGAAGGCCTGTGCCGCCTTATGCAGCGGATCGCCCGCGCGACACTCAAACGCATCGGCATGAAACACCTGCAGGCGCTGCTCGGGCATGATTTGCGCACGATGGCCCGCTTGCTTATTGGTGAGGTTGCCGTTGTTGCGATGCCAGGAAAGTTGGAAGCGCTTCCAGAAATCCAGCACATAGCTCACGTCCTCCACGGCATCGGTTGGCTTGATCACGCCCCAGTTGATCAGCATTTCGCGACCGAGCAGGTAGAAGCACGGGAAGCACCAGGCGACGATTTTGATGCCCTGGTTACGCGCGCGATCGCCAAGCGCCTCAGCCGACATTTGCGCTTCGATTTTCCTGAGCAACACGGGATAGCGGTAGTACGCGTTCAGATAGGAAAACAAAATATAGGCCGAGACCGGAAAGATTTTCGATTCCTGCACCGTGCGCGTGGCGCACAGCCAGTAGATCTCGTCCGCGTTTTGCTGGATGAGATTATTGGTCTCCAGTAATTGCGCGTAGGTGAGCTTGAAGTCAGACATGTTGTGTTCCTCTTCGATAACTTCCGTCATCCCGGGCGGAGCGGTGCCAGCCGCGTAGACCCGGGATCCATGGGCATCGGATGTTCAGGATGGATCCCGGATTACGACTTCGTCGTTTCCTGGATGACGGGGCTTGGGCAAGTGCGGCTTTGCTTTTAGGGATGACGGAAATACCGCCCTGGCCAAAAAAATTCTTCAACGCAGCCGCCACACCCGCGCTGATGCCTCCACGCCACTCGCGTAATCCTCCGTAGTCTTGCCTTTGGCCGAGCACTCCAGCTCAATTCGTTCGCCATCTTTAATGCCGGCCAGGCGCACATTCATCAAACAGGGAATGCCGTATTCGCGGGTGAGAATGGCGAGATGTGAGCGCGTGGTGCCACCTGCGCAGAGCACCCCTGTGAATTTTTCGAGGATTGGTGCGGTCAAGGTGCCGCCGGAATCATCGACTATCGCAATCGTCTCGTCCGGCACGCCGCTCGTCAGGTACTGCAGCACCTTGTCGCTGGTGCGCACGTAGCGGGCAATACCGATGAGGTTTTTCCCGCGCGTGACGACATTGTCGCCCGCGCCGCGCAATTCCCGCCCTTGCGCATCACCCGGTGCGGTGGGCGCGCCGGGATGCTCGAAGCTGAAGTCTTCCTGGTTAAGCCCCGAGTCTTTATACGCCAGCGGACGCTCACGGGCAGAGGAGATAGCGGACGGCTCGAAGCGGTAACCATTGGCGAGCAGTTGTTGCTCGATGCGACTGATATCGTCCTTCGTGATCGAATCGTAGGCAGTGTCCGCCACAAAATCCTCCCACGGGCAGTCAGACTCGGCGAACCGTCGGCGGACCAAATCCTTCATTGCGCTGTTATAGGCCTCGACCAGTGCGAAGGTGGATTGATAGGCATATTTGTCGGTATCGACATAGAGCTTCGGCATGCGGACTATTCCTCCAGATTGACGGTGTATTTGTCGCGCAGAGTCGCGAGCTGCGCATCGCCGAGGCCGTATTGGCGCGAGAGCAACGCCGCCAGGCTGCCGCCATGGTTAATTATCTCGTCGTCGATGGCGGTCAGCACAGTCTCGATATAGGTGTCGCGGGTTTCCATCAAGGGCATCAACAGGGCCTGCAGAGTTTCGGGATCTTTGCCCGGCACTGCATATTTCTGCAGCGCCCGTGGAATTTCAGCCGTGATCGGGTAGTAGCGTCGCGACAGCAGGAAATCCTGCCGAATGGTGGCGCGTGGGACCCCGAGTGCCATCAGAAATAAGACGACGCCAACACCGGTACGTTCCTTGCCCGCGGAACAGTTGAGGAGGATGCCGCCCTCGCTGGCGGTAAGCAAGACCTCGAACATGCGTCGGTAATGGGTTGCAAAATTCTTCACGAACGCGTGGAGGAGATGATGAATTTCCTCCGCCACCCGCGAGGGATCGTCGGTACTCGCGAACAGGCGGTGAAAAAAATGGCGGTCGTTCAAACCGGGCGGAATGCCTAAGGTTTCCAGGCGCGGCGCATTCGGCAGGATTGCATTTTCCGCTGCGCGCTCTTCCGGCAGGCGGAAGTCACAGACAGTTTGAAGATTGAGGGCCGCCACTTCATCGCGGGCGGCGCTGCTCAGTCGCGACAAGTGTCCGGAGCGGTAGACGCAACCCCAACGCACGCGGCGTCCGTCTGCCGTCCCATAACCGCCGATATCGCGCAGGTTAATCGCACCATCGAGGGCGAGGTGCCGTGCCCCCGCGACCAGCGGCAGCTCGTTTGCGGGCTGCAGCGCAAAAAACCAGCGCGCCGGTAATCCGGGCAGTTCCACCGCATGACGTACTCCGCGCGCGAGCGGGTTTGCGTAATCGATACTCGTGGGCGTGGCGCCGCCGTAGAGGGTTAACGGGGTGGTGGCGAATTCCGGCTGCCAGGCGATGCGGTAGCTCGCAGTCGCGGTCCGGATGATTTCTATCGCGAGTGATTTATCCATTCACAATATTGTCCTGTCAGGTAGCCGGACTCGCTATCTGCATGCGGGTGGGCTGGAATATCTCGTGCCATGGTGTAGCGAATGTGCCCAGTGCTAGGGTAGCGCCCATCGGGGGCGAAATCGACATGCTGCTCGAATTGAAGTTATGAATAAATAGGGGACGAGGACGCATGGATATCCGACGCATTACCGAAGTGGGGGTGGCAGTGCGCGACCTGGAGCAGGCCACACAGCTCTTTGTCACGCTGTTCAACGCCAGCGCTGGCGAGATCCTTGAAGTTCCGCAGTACGCAATGCGTTACCGGATGTGTCGCGTGGGTAAAGTGGATTTCGAGTTGATGGCGCCAACGGCCGAGACCGGCGTCATCGCCGACTTTCTCGCCAAGCGCGGTGAAGGACTTCATCACATCGCCTTCGCGGTGGACGACATCGCGGACACCATGCGCACGCTCAGCAAAAAGTCGGTACGCTTTGTCGCGGACAAGCCGAGCCACGAAGCCTTGGCGGTGGTGGATTATGCTGGCCGCACCTTCGAGGAGGGCATCCAGTTTACCTTCTCGCACCCGGCCTCGATCCTCGGCATTCTGTTTGAGTTTATTCAGTATCCCGAGGGTTACCAAACGCCTTGAGGGATTTTTTTGCTGATTTAAGAGTTAACCACGGAGAACACAGAGAACACGGAGTAATTCAAAATGGTTCTTCTTTTTCCGTGTTCTTCGTGGCAAATCGAATTCGAAGGAGCGCTTATTCCTGCGGAAAGCGCCACGGCTTCGCTGGTTGCGCCGCGTCTTCGTCGATCGTCCATTGCGGCAACGCCAAGCCTTCGCTGACGTTAACCATCACCATCCGCACGCGGGTCCCGATACCGACCCGGCGAATTTGTGCCGGTGGTGCGAAGCTGCCATCAGGCATGACCAGGTTGCCGCCGACCCTGAGTGCTTCGTGTGCGCTCGGCTGCCCTTTTTGAGTGTCCAGATCGACCAGCAAGATCAGATAAGGGACTTTGCTTTTAAAGGCAGGTTGAATCGCATGGTGCACCTCACCATACGAATGTACGGTGCCTTTGCCTTCGACTGGGACCCACGCGGATTCGCGCTCACCCGTCCAAGGACAGGCGGTGGTTGGCGGATAGCGCAGCAGTCCGCTCTGGGCGCCACGTTGGAGGCGAAACTCGCCCGCCGCGCAATAACGAAAGAACTCACGATTCTCGCCATCAAGATCCTCGATGGTCAGCATCATGCCCATGTATTCCCCTTGAATTGGCATCGTTATGCTCCTTATCGATGATCTTTGGCCATCACCATGGCGCTGCCAGCACCAGGATGCGCCCAACCGAGATTTGCCGTGAGTTCTACTTTGCGCACCTGACGACAACCGCCTTCGGCGTAATCATAGGTATGTTGCCGATGGCCATCAGCGCCCAGCGGGCAGGAGTCGTCAACGGCACCGCGCAGTTGGCGCACGTTTTCAATCACCATATTCATGCCGTGGGTGTAGCCCTCGCAGAGATGGCCGCCAGCGGTATTGTTGGGGCGTTTGCCGCCAAGTTCGATCGTGCCGTTCGAGACATATTCACCGCCGCCGCCTTTCGCACAAAAGCCATAGTCTTCCAATTGCAGCATCGTGGTGAAAGTAAACGCGTCATAAGACCCCGTGACATCGATATCTTCCGGGCCGACGCCGGCGTTCGGCCATAGAATTTCGCGTGCGTAAACCCCGGCGACGGTTGAAATCGGTCCGCTTTGATAGTGCAGATGGATATCCCCGCGCGGCTTGCACACGCGACCGGCGACAGACTGAATAATCGCCGCGGGCGCGGGGCAATCGCGTGCGCGCGCGAGCCGCGTGACGATGATGCAGGTGGCGTTGTCGGTCTCCACACAGCAGTCGAGGAGATGCAAAGGTTTGCAGATAATGCGCGAATTAAGCACGTCATCGATGGAATAACGTTGCTTGTAATACGCCTTGGGATTGTTCGAGGCATGCTTGCTATGCGCGACTTTCACCGCTGCCACCTGCTCGGAGGTAGTGCCGTAGTCGTGCATGTGCCGCATGAAGGTGGGCGCGAACATCTGCCCGGCACTCTGCCAGCCGTAGGCCCGATGATGGATCTGATCGCCAATAATGGGCGCCGCCGAGCGCGCGCCCGTGCCGCCGATGCGCACCTGTGAAAAGCCGTTCATCGCGCGATAGATCGCGACGGTTTTGCACATGCCCGCTTCGATGACGCCAATGGCAATGCCAATCAGGCATTCGGTGGACGAACCGCCACCGTAGATGTCGGTATAAAAATTGAGCCGGATGCCGAGATCAGTCGCGACATGCGGCGCGAAGGTCGAATCGTTGTTCGAATAACTCAGCATGCCATCGATGTCGCTCGCCTTCATCCCCGCATCTGCCATCGCATTGCCGACTGCCCAGCTGGCGAGAGAACGCGTGGATTGATCGGAGCCGCGTCGATAAGTCGTTTCGCCGACCCCACAGATCGCGTACTTGCCGCGCAAATAACGCGCGGACGACGTTTCTATTTCGCTTGTGTTAGATGACACCATCTAGGTGATTCCTCCGCTTGGTACTGGTGGCCGGTCGAGCACGCAGTGTAGCTGCATCAAAGCAATGGCGCTGCAAGAGTTCCGGGACAAGAAACAGCAAAACGTAGCGCCTGGCGCCGAATGCCGACCCTGGATTCCGTCATCGTGGGCGCATAGATATCGCCATCCCGCGGCGCCTCAGCATCGTCATCCCGCGGCGCCTCAGCATCGTCATCCCCCGGCGCCTCAGCATCGTCATCCCACGGCGCCTCAGCATCGTCATCCCGGGCGAAGACCCGGGATCCATGGACGCTTGTCGTAGGATGATGGATCCCGCCCCGGCTATTTGCGCTGCAAATCCAGGATGACGGGGATCA
>JANOVQ010000361.1:0-3533 GCA_031417495.1 Pseudomonadota bacterium
GACCCGTGCTTTGAGGATTTCCAGTTCCGACATGCCGATTTCTCCGGTAATGGGGCTAAATCGCCCGCAACAGGCGTTTTGTATTCTCCGCGTAGGGTCGTGCTTCGGCGCGAATATTGCCTGCCTGTTGATCCCAGCCCGCGAAGTTGGTCCCGAACACCAGACGTGACAGATTCACGCGTTCTCGCAGCAGCGTGAGTGACTCCTCAGCGTGCACGTGAATATCAAACCACAACCGGTGCAGGAGTTCTTCAAAGGCGCCATCGCGGCGCAGTTCAGCACGCGACCACGGCCGCTTTTTCGCCGCACTCGCCATGCGCCCGTAAAGATAGCCAGTCGCGCCACCGCCGTGGGTAAGGCACACATCGAGCGTCGGGTGACGTTCGAGCACACCGCCATAAATCAAGGTGCACACGGCGATCGTTTCCTGAGCCGCGAAGCCGACGATGATATCGAGATCGAATTGTTGCAGATTGGGATCGCCGGCGGGACCATCGATCCCGACGGGTGCGGGATGCAGGAACAGCGGCACATTGAGCGCGGCAAG
The DNA here is from genome assembly GCA_031417495.1 of Pseudomonadota bacterium. Lineage (GTDB taxonomy): Bacteria > Pseudomonadota > Gammaproteobacteria > CAIKBL01. The sequence goes on from JANOVQ010000361.1 coordinate 548, forward strand.
TGCAGCATAGAAGCGGTCGAGCGCGGGATCATTGAGTGGGCGTCCGAAGTCCGTGCCGATATACGGTGCATACATGCCAAGGTCTTGCACCGCGCGCTGCGCCTCCTCAATCGCGAAGCCGATATCCTGCATCGGAATCGCGGCGCACGCGCCAAGCCGCTCCGCATGCGGCTTGACCACAGCCGCCAGCGCATCGTTATGCACGCGGCAGAAATTCTGCGCCACGCGCGGCTCAATGAAATGAAAATACGTGAGCGGGTTCGGCGAGAGCAGCTGGTAGTCGAGGCCCGCGGCGTCCATTGCGCGCAAGCGCAGCGCAGGATCCATGAAAGCGCTGCCGCGATAGCGCACGCCGTGGAGCTCATAGCTGCCGACGCGGAAGCGGGGTGCGGCTTCGGTGCCAAGTTCGGGACCGTATGCACCGGCCGCGCCCATCGTCTCTTCGAGCACCGTGTGGGCATGCACATCAATGCTTTCTGCGTTAAGGAGGCTCATGCCCGAGGAACTCTAGATGACTCGACGAGTTCGCGCCGCAAAGTCTGCTTACCATAATGCGCGACGCGCCAGCCGGGTGGATCGCGCCGTACCGGCGGCGCTGGCAGATGAACCTCCGTGCCACCCAGCACGATGTGCCGGATCCGCCGACGTTCACCCAGCAGAGCGACATCGCGCGCCACATCGCCCTCGATGATCAGCAGGTCGGCCAGGCATCCCGCGCGGATTTCGCCAGTTTCGCCGGCCAGACGCAGCGCGAACGCATTTGCGCTGGTCGCGCACGCAAGCGCCTGCAAGGGCGTCATGCCGAGTTCGCGGACGAATACTTCAAGTTCGCGATAATGCCAATCGCCGTAGGGTGTTAACGAGAATCCGCTTTCGGTGCCGCAGAGCAGCGGCACGCCAGCGGCGTACGCACGCCGGAGCATCTCGGCACTTTCTACAATCTCTTTTTGAAACAGCGCGCGCAGTTCTGGCGAGGCGCCGACCAGTTCGCCGTAGTCGGCAAGATTCGCTTGGAAGGTGAAGGTTGGCACGATGGGGACACGCTTCTCAATGACCGCTGCGAGCGCTTCTTCGTCCATATAAGTGGCATGCAGGATCATGTCGAAGCCGGCGCGCGCCGCGTCGCGCGTACTCGACGCGCCACGACAATGCCCGACTACTGGGGTGCCGAGTTCATGCGCGGTATCCACCACGAGCCTGAGTTCGTCCAAGCTCCATACCTGCACCTCACCTTTGATCCGTTGCCGCGGCGTGAGCCCAGTCACGTGCACTTTAACCCAGTCCACGCCGCTCTTAATCTGGCGGCGGACTTCCTGCACGATTTCATCCCGGCCATTCACGACCTTGCCGTAGCCGCGACGGCCGCTGTCCGGGATTAAACGTCCAGCGGTGCCGCCGACCGAGGTGAGGAGCGCATTCCCCCCACTACTCATGCGTGGGCCGCGCACGATGCCAGCTTCGATGGCGTCGCGCAGATCGACACCGATCTCATACAGACAATCCGCGTCCAGAAACCCGGTAACCCCGGCGGCCAGGACTTTCTGCACATTCGCAGCCGCAATGATCGCGGCCAGACCCTCCCGCCGATGGAAGAACAATTCATCGTTGGAGCTGGGTTCATCGAAGCTGATATGACAATGCGCATCGATCAGGCCCGGCATTACCGTTAGCCCGGTGGCATCAATGCGCCGGACCTCAGGGGCTAGGGTGGCAAGGTCGCTCGCCAGCGTGAGTGCGAGAATGCGGTCGTTCGCGACCAGCACATCTGCGCGCTGCGGTGGGTTGCCGAGACCATCGAGCACACTGCCGCCATGTACGATCAGCGTCGGATGCGGGGTCTCATTCATCGCGGTACCTGCTCTGGACTCAGTATGCGACGCGCAAGGTCTTGGCGCCGCGCACCCACAACGATGGCAGCCAGTCGGTCTCAGCGTCGAGACGACGGACCTGCGGCATCCGCGCCAGCACCGTTTCGAGCGCGATAGCGGCCATCCGCTTGCCCATCGCAGCACCAGGGCAGTAATGCGGGCCATGCGCGAATGACAAATGCCCGTGCGGTTCGCGGTGGATGTCGAAACGATCAGGATCCGCAAAGCGGCGCTCGTCGCGGTTCGCCGAGCTGATATAGGACAGCACATAGGCCCCGCTCGGGATCAGGGTGTCGTGCAGCAGGATGTCCTGGGTTGCCGTTTGGAAGACCAGATTCACCGGTGACCAATAGCGCAGAGTTTCATCCACCAGATTGGCGCACAGCGCTGGGGTGACGGCTACCTCTTCGCGCACCGCAGGATTCTCGAACAACGCATTCAAGGCACTGCTGATGAGATGTGAAGGCGTCTCAGAGCCGCCGAAGTGAGTCAGGATGGCGATGCTTAAGACCTGAATTGCCGACAACATATCGCCGTCCTCTTCGGCCTTGACCAAGTGTGAGATGAAATCGTCGGTCGGCGCGCGACGCCGCTCAGTGATGACGGTTTCGAGATAAGCCCGGAGCTGCGCGACGCTGGTGCGAATGCGACTGACATCGGCCGCCGACAAACTCGCTCGATTTGCCGCGTTCAGTAAATCGGAAGTCCAAATCTTGAAATTCTCGCGTTGACTGCGATCAACGCCGATCAGCTCGGCGGTCACACTCACTGGCACATAGGCCGCAAAATCGTTCACGAAATCGAATTCGCGGCCGCGCGCCTCAAGGTCATCGAGCAGCCCATTCACAATCTGGTGAATCTTGGGCTCGAGTGAACGCATGATCGAGGGCAGGAAACCCTGCCCGGCGAGCTTGCGCAGCGGCGTGTGTTCGGGCGGGTCCATCGCGATGATCGAGGGGACTTCGGGCACCGGATCCAAATCCCCGAAGGCCTGTTTGATGAAATCCTTCGCCGAGTAGAGTTCGGGATGCAGGAAGGTGTTCTTGCAGTCGTCGTAGCGCGTCAGGGCATACGCCTGCAGCGCGGCGATGTGATACACCGGCGCCGCATCGCGCAGT
>JANOVQ010000362.1:0-2046 GCA_031417495.1 Pseudomonadota bacterium
TGGTTATCGGCTCGGGGGCGTTGATCGGGCGTTGGGATTGAAAGGCCCGCAACATCCAGACATCATTAAGGCCAAATGCCCGGATGTCTTTGTCGTGAACTGTAAGAAGGTCGTAGCTTCGCACGGTGGTTACCGCACCGCAGGCGCATATTATGAACAGTGGGCGCGCGTTCTCAATGGGACACCCCTGGATCAATTCGAAACGCTGGAAGGATAGCGAACCGCGTTTGGAGTGCGTGGGACTTGGCATTACAGAAACTTTCAGAGGCTGTTTGAAAAGTTAGCGAGGGGCCTTAGCTCCGTTAGGAGCGACCTGTTTATAGCAAGAGCCGCGACCATTTTTCCCGCTCCAGCGGAGCGAAATAGGGCAGATGTCGCTCCGCTGGAGCTTGGCCTTCTGGCTTTGCGCGAGCTATAAATATCCCGCTCCTAACGGAGCTAACTTTTCAAATAGTTTCTCAGTATTCCAGCAGCTTATCGCATCATTCAAATGCTCAGAATCGTCGCATTTTTTCTTACCCTTTCAATAATGCTTGTGGCGGCATCGTGCAAGCGCGACCTTACGGTCGGCTCGCCACTTGACGCATTCCTTGTCGGTTCCTGGGAAGGTTCCGGCGGACGAGACAGTTCCGTGCAGATGGTGATTGTCTTTGACGCAAATGGTGGCGCGACGATTGACGCCATTCGTGGCAAGGAGCGCGAGCGTTTCGATAGCCGCTATCGTGGTGCGAGCGACTCGACAATCCTCCTCGAACCCTACGCTGGCCTGGTTCGCGTTGAGCGCCTGTCAGACGATAGCCTCCGATTCCAACCCATGAAGGGGGCCATTTCCGATGACAGCGACATCCTGTTTCAGCTCATCTTTCACCGAAGGAAATCAAGAATCCAGCGCGGCACCCAACTACACATTGCACCGCAATCCGCGCAGTTAGGCTTGAACGCTTCATTCACGACCGCAGAGCGGGCTTGGTTAATCTGGGCATTCGGCGGCAAACCAAAGGTATCCAAATGAAATCTCAACTCGCATTCGCTTGTCTTGCAGTGTTCTTCACGCAAACATCCCTGCCTCAAAGCACGGTCAAGCAAGCCGCAGCCTTCTCGCTCGCTGACGTCCAGTACTTTCACCGTTACACGAAAGACGATCAGCACGAATATACGCCCGACGGTCAGGCGGATTTGCAAGCGTGGACGGACATGGTGACGATCAACTTCTATCGCAAAGCGAAAGACGGTGCAGCCCTTGCTGCGACCGCCAACGCTGTGCTTGAGACCTATAAAGCGAACAGGGCAGTGGTGGTGAAAACGAACTCAGTTCCCCGGACAAAGGCCAAACCCGCCGAGCATTTAATCGTTGTGACCTTTGGCCGCCCTGAGTTCATTGAGGCGGCGTTCGCCCGATTTAGAATGCACAACGGTGTTGGCAGCGCGGTAATCTATTCGCACCGCGTGTACGGGAAAAAAGCTGAGAACGAAATGAGCGCGTGGCTGGCCAAGAATGGTCTCGCCACCGAAAAGAATCTGATGACATGGAATGCGATGCCGAAACCGCCCATCCCGAAATAGTTTCGGTCGGCAGCGGATAGGTCAGTTTGCGGTAACAGAAACGTATTACCAAAGGGTAACTGATTAGGTCAAAGGATTTTTAGCCGCGAATGGACGCGAATGTTACGCGAATTGTTTTGGCTTGGAGCGGGCAAGCTAAAATCCAAAATCCAAAATCCAAAATCAGACCAATTCGCGCCTAATTCGCGTCCATTCGCGGCTAAAAAGCTACCTAATCAATTACACCAAAGGAAAGATTACAATGCCACACTTCAAAATCCGGGCTTTTGCACTCCTCCTGATCCTCGCTTGCGGCGGCCTTACTTACTATAACTGGTACCAACTTCAGCACGAAGGGAGTTACTCTTTAAAGCTGGCGGCGTTTGGCCCAGTCGTAGTGATCGGTGGCCTCTTTATGCTCTTCTTTCCTGCACAAGTAGGAAAACCGACTACGACGCAGGAGAAAATTGTGGCAATGGCAGTTTTCGGGATTGGGTTAGTGGC
>JANOVQ010000363.1:0-4993 GCA_031417495.1 Pseudomonadota bacterium
GGCGTGAAGTGCCGGCGGAAGACGCCGAACACGCGACCATTGGGCGCCTGAAACTTGATGCGTCATTCAGTCCCGTACGCCGCGTGGCCTACGAAGTACAAAGTGCGCGCGTCGAGCAGCAGACCGATCTGGACAAGCTCATTATCACTATCGAAACCAACGGCACGATCGATCCAGAGTTCGCGGTGCGCGAAGCGGCCGGTATCCTGCGCAGTCAGCTCGCGGTGTTTGTCGATTTGAGTGGTGAGATGCAGGCTGAGCCTTCGCGCCGTGACGATGCCGAGATCGATCCGATCTTGCTGCGTTCGATCGACGATTTGGAACTGACCGTCCGCTCCGCGAACTGCCTTAAGGCCGAGAGCATCTATTACATAGGTGATCTCATTCAGCGGACCGAAGTTGAGCTGCTGAAGACGCCGAACCTCGGCAAGAAATCGTTGACCGAAATCAAGGATGTGCTTGCCGCGCGCGGACTCTCGCTCGGCATGCGGTTAGAGAACTGGCCCCCGAAGGGGCTGTATGACCATGAACGTGCGGCCGGTTGAAAATAAGCTCGGGCACGCAGAAGGAATTCGCAAATGAGACACCAAAACGCCGGCCGTCATCTTGGGCGTACGAGTTCGCATCGCAAAGCGATGTTTCGCAATATGGCAGCCTCGCTGTTTCTTCATGAGGTGATTCGAACCACCTTGCCGAAGGCCAAAGAGCTGCGGCGCGAGGCGGAACCACTGATCACCTTGGCGAAGGCAGACTCTGTTGCTAATCGGAGATTGGCCTTCGCGCGTCTGCGTGATCGAGAGATTGTGACCAAGTTGTTCACTCAACTTGGTCCGCGCTTTCTCAAGCGTCCCGGCGGCTACCTGCGGATTCTGAAGTGTGGTTTTCGCCCGGGCGATAACGCGCCAATGGCAATCGTCGAGTTACTTGATCGTCCGCCGGAAGACGCGGCCGCGGTCACGACCTGATTCCCGCGAAAGCTCAGACAAAGAAACGCCTCGGATGAGGCGTTTTTTTTAACCCAAATAGCGAAGCGAAAATCCCGGCCACCGTGCTGAGCGCCACAGGAAAAGAAGCCTGGTCTACGCTACCACTGCGCATTTCATCCATGAAATGCTCCGTTACCGCCCGCGCTGCGCTGATGCCATCCATGGCTCGCTGGCGCGGGAGGCCCGCTCCGACCAGTCTCCTCTTCCTGTGGCTTTAGAGGTGGTCGGTATTTCCGCTTCGTTATTTTGGGGTAATCAGTCTTCGCGAAGCTTTGCGAGCACCAAGTCATTCACTTGTTGAGGACTTGCCGTGCCCTTCGATTTTTTCATGACCTGCCCGATAAAATAGCCGAACACTTTGTCTTTCCCGGCCCGGAATTGCGCGACTTGCTGAGGGCTCTCGCGAATCACCGCATCCACCAAAATCTCAAGCGCTCGATTGTCGGTGACCTGCCGCCAGCCGTGCGCATCGATAATGGCGTCGGGTGCACCCTCGCCTTTCCACATTGCCTCAAACACCTGCTTGGCAATCGAATTGGAAATCGTGCGATCCTGAATTCGTGCGAGCAGCAAGGCCAAGCAGGCAGGCGATACTTTTATTTCCGAGAAGGGCATTTCAGCGCGATTGAGCGCCGCGAAAAGTTCGCCGGTCACCCAGTTGGCGGCTAGTTTGGGCTCGCCGCAGAGCGCGGTGAGTGCCTCGAAGTATTCGGCGACCAAGCGCTCACTTGCGATGGCTTCGGCATCGTCACGCGAGATACCAAGTTCGCTGACATAACGTGCCTGCCGAGACTGAGGGAGTTCTGGCAAGCGGGTGCGGGCGATAGCGATTTCTTCGTCGGTTAGGACCACAGGCAGCAAATCGGGATCCGGAAAATAGCGATAGTCGTGTGCATCTTCTTTGCTGCGCATGCTGCGAGTTTCATCGCGGTCTGCATCGTAGAGCCGGGTTTCCTGCACGACCTTCCCGCCGGATTCGAGAACATCAATTTGACGCTCGATTTCGTAGTTGATCGCGCGCTCGACGAATCGGAAGGAATTCAGATTCTTGATTTCCGCGCGGGTTCCCAGCACGGCTGAATCCACCGGTCGTACCGACACATTCGCATCACAGCGAAACGATCCTTCCTGCATATTGCCATCGCAAATACCAATAAATTTGACCAGCGTGTGCAAAGTGCGCATGAACTGCACGGCTTCCGCCGCTGAATCGAGATCGGGTTCAGTGACGACTTCCAGTAAAGGCGTGCCCGCACGATTCAAGTCAATTCCCGAGCAGCCGGGAAATAAATCATGGACCGACTTGCCGGCGTCTTCTTCCAGATGGGCGCGCAGGATCCGGATGCGTTTTGCACTGCCATCGGGACGGGGCAGGGTTAATTGCCCGTGGCGCACGATCGGATCGTCGTACTGGCTGATTTGATACCCCTTCGGCAAGTCGGGATAAAAATAATTTTTGCGCGCGAAAATTGAGCGTGACGCCAAAGTGGCATTGATCGCGAGGCCAAACAAAATCGCCATCTCGATCGCGCGTCCGTTGAGCACCGGCAAGACCCCAGGCAAGCCGATATCCACGGCGCAGGCCTGGCTGTTCGGAATTGCGCCATAACGCGTGGAAGCCGCGGAGAAAATCTTGCTGGCGGTCGCCAGCTGCACATGAATTTCGAGACCGATGACCGTTTGCCAATTGCGCATCGGGTCAATCCTCGAACAGAGGGCTACGGAGATGCCAATCAGTGGCGCACTGATACTGATGCGCGACATTGAGTAAGCGCGCTTCATCGAAATAAGTCCCGATCAATTGCAACCCGACCGGCAGGCCGTCGACCACACCGGCGGGAATCGAGAGCGCCGGGAGTCCAGCGAGATTAACCGCAGTGGTATAGATATCTGACAGATACATCGCCACCGGATCGGCAGTCTTCTGGCCGAGCTTAAAGGCGACGGTCGGCGCGGTCGGGCCCGCGATGAGGTCTACCTCACTCAGCACGCGCTGAAAATCCTGCTTGATCAGGCGGCGCAGTTTTTGCGCCTGGGCATAGTAGGCATCGTAATAGCCCGTCGAGAGCGCGTAAGTGCCCACCAGGATGCGCCGCTTCACTTCCGCGCCGAAACCCTCCCCACGCGAGCGCAGGTATAGATCGGTCAGGTCCTGCGGCTGTTCACAGCGATGCCCGAAGCGCACCCCATCGTAGCGCGAAAGGTTGGACGAGCACTCCGCGGAGGAGATGATGTAGTAGGCCGGGACAGCGTACGCGGTTGAGGGAAGCGACACTTCGCGACAGGTGGCGCCCAGTAATTCAAGTTGTGCAGCGGCGGCCTGCAGGCAGTCGCCGATTTGCGGGTCTAATTGCGCGTCGAAAAATTCCCGGGGCAAGCCGATGCGCAGACCCGCCAGGGGCTGCCGAAGGCTGGCCGTGAAATCTTCAGCGGCTGCTTCTGCCGAGGTTGAGTCGCGAGGATCGAAGCCGCCCATGGCATTCAACGTAAGCGCGAGATCTTCGGCCGTGGTTGCCATCGGACCGCCTTGGTCCAGACTCGACGCAAAGGCGATCATGCCGTAGCGCGAGACCCGGCCATAGGTGGGTTTGAGTCCACTGATCCCGCAAAATGCCGCCGGGAGACGGATTGATCCACCCGTATCAGTGCCAGTGGCGAAGGGGACTAAGCGCGCGCCCACGGCACTGGCGGAGCCGCCGGAGGATCCCCCAGGGACACAGGTCCGATCCCATGGGTTGCGGCACGGGCCGTAGAAGCTGGTTTCATTGGAGGAGCCCATGGCGAACTCGTCCATATTCGTTTTGCCCAACATCACCATGCCAGCGTCGTGCAGACGCGCCACCACGGTTGCATCGTAGGGCGCAATGAAGGTGTCCAACATGCGCGAAGCGCAACTTGTGCGAGTGCCTTTGGTGCAAAAGATGTCTTTGTTCGCGTACGGAATCCCGCTGAGCGGCCCTGCAGCGCCCGCGCGTCGGCTGCGATCCGCGGCATCTGCCGTGGCCAGTGCCTGTTCCGGAAGGACGGTGATAAAACTGTTCAAATGCGCATCGCGGGCCGCGATTCGTGCCAAAAAGAATTGCGTGAGTTCGCGGCTGGAATAGTCGCCGCGCGCCAATCCCGCGCTCAGTGCGGCAACAGTAGTCGGATACTCCATTGCTTACTCGAGGACTCTGGGCACCAGATAGTGGCCATCCTGCACCTGTGGGGCGGTCGCCTGAAAAACTGCCCGCTGATCAATTTCAGTCACCTGATCGGGGCGTCGGCGGGCGACAAGTTCAAGCGGATGCGCCAGCGGTTCAACGCCACTGGTGTCCACCGCATTCATCTCGTCGATCAAGGTCAGGATGCGCGCCAGCTGCGCGACCATCGCCGGCACTTCTGGCGCTTCAAGCTGAATTCTCGCAAGCCTCGCCAGCGCTTGTACCTGGACCTCTTCAAGCATTGTGGTTGATCTTCTTATTTATTGATTAAGAAAGAGTTTTGGCAAACTGCGTGGCTTGCCGAAAGGACTTACCACTGTTACATTAACCGGCGATTCCAAGTGACGCGCAGGCCCGTGCTAGTGCGCCCTTTCCATCCCGTTTAAGCGTCCAAAGTTTATCACGATCAAGTGCGATCGGCGGGCCAGCATTCTCATCACCGTGGCGCACGCAGTCCATCGCGCCCCGGAATTTCAGGGCGGAGGACAGAGACCGATGTTGAAAATGTTAAGGGGCATATTCTCAAACGATCTGTCGATCGATTTGGGCACTGCTAATACGCTTATTTTTGTACGCGGCCGCGGTATTGTTTTGAATGAGCCTTCAGTGGTGGCGATTCGGCGCGGCAAGAATAACGGCTCGCAACAGATTGCTGCAGTCGGTATCGAAGCAAAACGGATGCTGGGCCGAACGCCGGGCCATATCGAGGCGATCCGCCCACTCAAAGATGGCGTGATCGCGAATTTCACGATCACCGAGAAGATGTTGCAGCACTTTATTCGGAAAGTGCATGGCAACTCCATG
>JANOVQ010000364.1:0-16295 GCA_031417495.1 Pseudomonadota bacterium
GCTGGCAAGCTTATCCGCGAAGGTGACAAGGTGACGTTTTGGGAGATGTCGGCCAATCATGACGAACGCGTATTCGAGCGCCCGTTTGAGTTCGACGTGACGCGCACGCCGAACCGGCATATCGCGTTCGGCGCGGGCGTGCATTTTTGCCTGGGCTCGGCGCTCGCGCGGCTCGAGCTAAAAATCGTGTTCGAAGAGTTATTACGCAGCAACCTGAATTTTGAGTTGGACGGCACCCCGCAATGGATGCCGAATAATCGGCTGGTGGGCTTGAAGAGCCTGCCGCTGCGGGCGAAATTGTGACCCTCCAGCAAGCTCAGCGCCAGCTTGGCAGCCTGAGATAAAAGTCATGGCGCGCGTAGCCAAGTATTCCCCGCGCGACTCCTTTAGGGTCAAGGAATAATCAGCAGGAGGACGCTCTGGTGAATGAACGATCCGTCAAGAAGCTTCAATTGGCCGTCGCCTGGACGGGACCTTTGTGCCTGCTCACATTTTTCTCCGCGTGGATCGTCCTCAGCCACAATTATCCGCCGCCGGATCCCGCCTTCACGGCGGCCGAGCTGGTGACCAACTACTACAGCAAATATCGCTCGGGCATCATGCTCGGGATGTCGCTTGCCGCTTGTTTCGGCATGCTGTACCTGCCATGGACCTGTTTGGTCACGGTGCTGATGATGCAGCGCGAGAAAATCCCGTTGCTCGCGCTGATGCAACTGACCGGTGGCCTGTTAACCGCGTGGATCCTCGTCATGTGCCCCTGCATTTGGGTGTATTGCGCCGAGGCATCGGGCGACGTTAGCCCCGAATTAATCAAGACCCTGCACTTCATTGCCTGGTACATCTTCAACATGACCTACATGATCACCACCATCCAGTGCGTGGCGATCGGGGTGTTCGCGCTGATGGATACCAGGAAGCCCGCGCTGTTTCCCCACTGGTTGGGTTGGCTGTCGATCGGCATCGGGATCAGTTTTGTGCCGCTGACCTTCCTCCCCTATTTCAAAAGCGGGCCGTTCGCGATTAATGGCTGGTGGGCGTTCCACCTGGTGGTGGCTGGCTTTGGGATATTCACGCTCAACTGCACCCACTTCATGATCAAGGAGGTCAGTCGCAACCGCATGCTCGCGACGCCGGGTATCGGCCAGGCTATCAGCCAAGCGCACTAAGTCACAAAGCGGAACTCAACCACTGTGCTGTCCGCCGCTGGAAGAGGAGGCTGGCCTACGCTCCCACTGCGCAATTCTTTTCCAGCACGTGCTCCTGCACGCTGGAAAGGACCGGCCCGGTCCTCCCTGACCGGGCGTTCGCAGCTTCGCTGCTCACCCATGAATTGCTTCGTTGCCGCCCTCGCTGTGCTAATGCCATCCATGGCTCGCTTGCTCGGGAGGCACGCTCCAGCCAGCCTCCTCTGCCGGCGGCTTAGCGCGGTCGGTATCTCCGCTCCGTTAACTAGCGCGCAATGAAGATGGCTCCGGTTACGCTCCGGCTGCGCGTGGTGGATGCAACAAGCCTGCCCGCGCCGCGCCCGATGGCGCGCGTGCACGCTGACGATCTCCTCACTCTTGGACTGACCGAGGGTGACGCAGTCTTAATCCGCGGCCGCCAGGCCAGTGTCGCGACCGTGCGCGCAATCTCGGACGGAAGCGTCGCGGCGGGGACGGTGAGTATCGAAGGGCTCCTGCGCGAGAACGCCGGCGCCTCACTCGATGAGTCAGTGGAGTTTGCAGCAGCCGTCTGGCATCCGGCAGTGACTGTCGTCATCGCACCGTTGACGGCATCGAGCCACAGCAACCCCAACGCTGGGTCAGCCGTGATGCGCCTGCTGCGACGTTTGCTGCATCAACGTGAAGTCACCAACGATCTCCTGCCAGGTCAACTTCTGCCCCTGCTCGCCGGCGCACCGCTTCTCGCCGGCAACCGGATTCGGCTCAGTCTGGCCGGGCGCCCGTACGATTACCGCGTGCTGGCGACAGCACCTGCGGGACCGGTCGTCGTGAATGCGCACACCATCCTCAAAATCCAACCTAGCCGCCAGCGTGAGCATGCGCTGGCGGTTTCCTATGACGACATTGGCGGCCTCAAGCACGAAGTCGCGCGGGTGCGGGAGATGGTTGAGCTCCCACTGCGGCATCCGGAACTGCTTAAGCAGCTCGGTGTCGAGCCGCCCAAGGGCATTCTCTTTCACGGGCCGCCGGGTTGCGGCAAAACGTTGATCGCGCGCGCGGTAGCACATGAGGCCGGTTGTAATTTCATCAGCGTCAACGGACCCGAGATCATCCAGCAGCACTACGGCGAATCTGAGGCGCGCTTACGCGAGATTTTTGCCGCTGCTCAGGAATCTCCCGCGTCGATTATTTTTTTTGACGAGATAGACGCCCTCGCGCCCAATCGCGACAGCGTGCTTGGCGATGTCGAGAAAAGAGTCGTCGCCCAGCTTCTCGCACTGATGGACGGCTTGAACTCACGAGGTCAGGTGATCGTCATCGCCGCCACCAATCTTCCGAATAACGTTGATCCGGCACTGCGGCGGCCCGGTCGCTTTGACCGTGAAATTGCGATCAGTCCACCCAACAAAGATGGGCGCCTGGAAATCCTCCGCATCCACACCCGGTTTATGCCGTTAGCGGCAGATGTCAATCTGGAGCAAGTGGCGGCCCGCACCCACGGTTTTCTGGGCGCGGATCTCGCGGCGCTGTGCCGCGAAGCCGGCATGCTCTGCGCTCGTGACTCACTCGCAGAGCTCCATGCAGCCGCTGAGTTGGCGTTATCGCCAGCAGTCCTCGCCAATCTGCGCATCACCGCGCGTCACTTCGAGCTGGCGCGCAGCGAGATCGATCTGTCCAGCATGCGGCAGGTTTTTAGCGAGGTGCCGGATGTGACCTGGTCCGAGGTGGGGGGCCTTGAGGCCGTTCGACAGACCTTGAAAGACGTGGTTGAACTGCCGCTGAAATACGGCGAACGTTTTAATTACCTATCGGTGCGCACACCTAAAGGCATTCTGTTAACGGGTGGACCCGGCACCGGCAAAACTCTGGTCGCGAAGGCGGTGGCCGCCGAAAGTGGCGTGAATTTCATTACCGTGAAAGGTCCCGAGCTCTTGTCCAAGTGGGTCGGAGAATCGGAGAAGGGCTTACGCGAAATTTTCAAGAAAGCGCGCCAGGCGGCACCGGCGATTATCTTCTTTGACGAAATCGATACCATCGTCCCCGCACGCGGCAAGAGCGACGGTGGCGGCCAGGTGGCTGAGCGCATGGTGGGCCAGTTTTTGTTGGAGATGGACAGTATCGACGAACTGCGCGGGGTGATCGTACTGGCGGCCAGTAATCGTCCCGAATTGATCGATCCCGCGCTGCTGCGGCCAGGACGGTTCGATTACATCATCGAACTTCCCGCACCGGATGAAGCAGCGCGCTTGGCGATTCTGCAAGTGCATTGTCGTCAGCGTAAACTTGGGCCAGATGTGGCGCTCGATGAGCTTGCGCAGCGCACGCTCGGAATGAACGGCGCAGATTTGGACGCGCTGTGCCGCCACGCCGGAACCCTCGCCATCCGCGACTCCATCGCGCGCGAGCCGCACCAGGCGTTTACCCCTTTCGAAGTGCACCAGCGGCATTTCGACGAGGCTTTTAGTCTCCGTTCCGCTTAACGGCAACTCTTAAATTTCGCTCATTGAGGTGGCGCGGCGAGTACCCGAATTCATTCTTGAAGGCTCGACTGAAGTGCGACAATTCGCTGAAGCCGCAGGCGAACGCGACATCCGTGATCCGCGAATTCGGGCGCTCCAGCAGCGCGCGATGGCTCGCGACTAAGCGCGCCTGCCACAGCCACCGCATCGGGGTGGTGCCTGCGTCCGTAAACAGGCGATACAGGGTGCGCGGCGAAACCTCAAAGGCACGCGCGATTGCGGCCACGTCCAGTGTCGGATCGCCAAGATTGGCGATCACGTAGGCACGGATATGCTCAAGCCGGAGCAGCGGGGTCGCGTCTTCCAGGACCCGCTTCGCCTGCGTTTCCGCTTTTTTTTACCGCGCGGCGACCAGATCCAACATCGACGAGCCAATGAGACAACCCGCATGGGAGGTCGGCTGGCTATCGAGGTTGGCGGCCGCTTGAACTGCACCTGCGGCGAGTCGTCCAATCGCAGTCTCGGCAGACATCGGGATGGCCGCGAGCTTAACCGCCTCTGGCAGCCGCGAGAGCAGCGACCGTCGCGGAATCTTCACGCCAATGGTCTCGCCGCTCAACTCATACGAATACGGCCGACTGGTGTCGTACAGCACTATCACACCGGGGGTCTGGTTGACTTCGTGCCCGTCCTGGTAGAGGCAACCGCTGCCAGAAAGCATCAAGGTCAACAGGAATTCGTCGTGTGGTGCGCTCCGGACATGATACTGGCTGCGCTCCCACGCCTGCGTGGGCGCCGACATCCCAAAAATTGTAGTCGTACCGAGCAGACAGATTGTGAAGTGAGCATCAAAGGCGTCATCGTTATTCGTGCTGCCATGCGCCGGGACAATGTTCTTCCACATCAGGTTCTGCCAGTACCGGAAGCGGTGCTCGGCAACCAGGGTGCTGGTGGAATAAACAGTCGGCATGCTGCCGAGTATGCCCACCCGTTCCGGCGAAATCGAGCGTCCCTGGCGCGCGGGTCGAGGTGATTGCGTCACTCAGCCCGGGACGACCAACCGATCAAACGCGAACCGTACCCTGCATGACACCATGCAAGGTGCGCCGCCCACACCCCACAAAGCTATCGATCTACGTGCCCCTTGAATCCATACTGGATGCCATTACCCCTGGAGATTGAAAATGTCGGATACAGCGCCCTACACCCCGCCCAAAGTCTGGACCTGGAACAAGGAAAACGGTGGCCAGTTTGCCAGCATCAACCGGCCGGTTGCCGGCGCGACCCACGACCAGGAACTCCCGGTCGGCCGCCATCCTCTGCAGCTCTATTCGCTGGCGACGCCGAACGGCGTCAAGGTTACGGTGATGCTGGAGGAACTGCTGGCGCTCGGCCATAGCGGCGCCGAGTACGACGCGTGGTTGATCCGCATCCAGGAAGGCAAGCAATTCGGCAGTGGCTTTGTGTCCGCCAATCCCAACTCCAAGATACCGACCCTCGTGGACCACAGTGGGCCGACGCCACTGCGGGTGTTCGAGTCCGGCGCCATCCTGGTCCATCTGGCTGAGAAGTTCGGCGCCTTCATGCCCACTGCAGGCGCGGCCCGTGCGGCGTGTTGGTCCTGGCTGTTCTGGCAGATGGGTAGCGCGCCCTATTTAGGCGGCGGATTCGGACATTTCTATGCCTATGCGCCGACCAAGATCGAATACGCGATCGATCGCTTCACGATGGAGGTGAAGCGGCAACTGGATGTACTTGAGCGACATCTGGCCGACCACGAATACCTGGCGGGTCACGCCTATTCAATCGCCGACATGGCTGTGTGGCCGTGGTATGGCGCGCTCACCAAGGGCCTGCTCTATGAGGCGGGCGAATTTCTGCAGGTTCAGGACTACACGAATGTGCAGCGCTGGACCGACCTCATCGCCGCGCGCCCAGCAGTGCAGCGCGGGCGGATGGTCAATCGCGCCTGGGGCGAGCCCGCGAGCCAGCTCCACGAGCGCCATGAAGCCAGTGATTTCGAGACCAAAACCCAGGATAAGATTGCCCCGGGCTGAGGGAGCGACGGGCTGTCGCTTGCGCATTCACAATCTGCCGCTCTCCCGTGCTGCGATCCGACCTGGCGTTTACGCGCAAATCGTTTGCTGCTCCCGTTTACACGTCCATGACGACTGTGCGGGCTTCGAGTTTTGCTAAATGTGGCGCGAGATCTGGCGCGAACGCCGGGTGCTCGCGCAGCGTTGCGAAATGTCGGGCTGCGCGAGGAAACGAGCTCGCGATATCGGCCGCGATGGGCGGCAAACCCGCCGCGGCTAATTCGCGGAATTTGGGCTTTTCATACCACATCATCGTTAACTCGCAGACGAAGCAAATATCCGCGATCGAGAGTGCGCTGCCGACTAAATTCTCCCGCGCTGGCAGCAACGCCTGCTCTATCCCACCGAGATAAGTCCTGAAAGCAGCGGCAGCCCTGGCGTGGCTCTCGACAGGGACCACGGCACCCAGCAACGCAAGGAGATAGGGCTGGACATCGCGCCCAAACACGAGACTGGCATCGAGAAAGCTATCGATCCGCGCGGCCTCATACAAATCGCCACCGTAAAGCGCAAGGCGCTCCTGGCCGAGTCGCGCGACGGCCCGCAGAATACTGTTCGACTCAAAGATCCCGATTTTGCCGTCGGGACTAAAGGCCGCCGGCACCGTACCGAACGGATGCGTCTCAAGAAACGCAGCGGTCTTGTGCAAGCGTTTGCCGGCGAAGCCGACCGTGCCGAGTTGCTGGTTGGCGGTCTGCTTTTGCTCCGCGGTAGTGAGCGGCCGCGCCGCGAAATCCCAGCACCAATTCGCCAGCTCGCGCGGCGAAGTTCCCCGCACCTCGATCTCAACATTGGTCAGACGCGCGGCGATTGTCGCTTTCCATAGGCGCGGGTTTGGGAGGTAGGAAAAGATGCGAAGCTGGTGCATGGGAGGAATGGCTTGGGTTACCGGGCCTGAACTCAGTTCGCCGATGAGTCGCTCTTGAGGTGTGCCGTTAGCGGCTGTCGATTTGTTTCTATGTTGTTTTCCACGCCGGGCTCCACCATCAAATGAAAGTTAGTGTCCACCACAAGTGCCATCGATCGTATTCAGCGCAGACCTGCGAAGAAACGCCCTAGCGCTAACCTTCGTTCCCCTCTGCACTCATTGTTGAGTCTATCTCAATGCAAGGAATAGGTGCGGCGGGTTGCCTTCGAAAGGCAGCGCCGTCCCTGGGTTGACCCAGGACAACATCCGTCACTCGCGCAGTCGCCAAATGAAATGTCGTTGCAGTCGCGCGCTAATGGCGCGTTCGCCTGGACTGCGGTCCACTTCAGCAGTCGGGGACTTCAATCGTTCCCTCAACGACCAGCACTGCCGGCCCACCGATGCGCACCGTTAAATTCTCTTCGCCTTTGTGGTCCATCTCGACATTGAGGACGCTCTGGCGATTCGTCGGCGCACCCCGTTCAACGACCAGCACATGCGTGCCGTGCTTGATATGCGTATGGGCACACAGGTAGGCGCTGAACGCCGGCATCGCCGAGCCGACTGGCGGATCCTCCTTGATCCCGATGTCGGGACCCACCAGGCGCACCTGAAAATTAGCGCGCGTGGAGTCAGTCTGGGTGGTCAGGAGGAGGATCTCGCGCGCCATACTCGCCGGCGCACTCGACTGGGCCCAGGCCTGGTAATCGAATTTCGCGGCGCGTACAGCGGCTCGACTCCGCAGTGGTACCAGCAGATAGGAGTGATCGGAGTACACCATCAGCGGGTGAAATTTTTTGTTCTCAAGATCCGTGACGCGCAGCGACAGCATATCGGCGAGATTTTGCTCGGCCGGCACAAACCGATCGAGCACTGGCTTGGTCGTTCGCGTGAATTGGATGAGCACAGGCTTGCCGGCCTCCTGGGTGATATTGACGGCAAGAGGGCCGATGTTCTGCCCAATGGTGACCGGGGTGTGTGGTTGTCGCAGTTTAATTTCGCCGGTTTCCGCCAAGACGTGGCCGATAGCGATGAGCGCGGGCCCCGAGAAATCAAGCTCTGCGTGCGGCGAAAAGATGCGCGCCCGCCAATTCACCAACTCATTATCGGCCGGCAGCACAAAGGCGGTTTCCGCCAGATTCATTTCACGTGCGAGTAATTGCATCTGTCGCTGTGAAAGTTGACCGGCCTGCGGAAACACCGCGATTTGGGCACCGTGGAATATTTTGTTCGCAAAAACATCTGCAGTGTAGAACTTATAGCGCAAGAGGTACCTCGCCGACTCGGGGCTTCGAGAAGCCAAGGATAGCCGGCCTCGATCACCTAATCGAGCGTGGCTGGCGCGTCAGCGCAAAAGCCCGATCACCCGCGCCGTAAACGTTCCTCGTAGCAGTTCGCCAAGTCTTGCAAGGCCTGCCGGCAGTCGCCGGCGAACGCCGGTCCATGCATTAAGCCAAGCACCTTAGGGGAATAGCTCGCCAATCGCCGCAGCGTGGGTGCTGTCTGCGGGGTCAGTGCGGTCGCGCCGTAGAGATCTTCGGCCGCCATCGCAGGCGCAATGGGATCCTCGGTTGAGAGGGCCGCGTGCTCGCCATTGCGGGTGAATAAATCTCCACTGAAAAGCGTGCTCGTGGTTTCCTCGAAGATCAGCCCCGCGTCCCAACAGTGCGGTACATGCGGCGTCGCAAGGTAGCGAATCCGTTTACCGCCGAGATCGAGCACCTCGTCATCAGCCAACGCCCGCGGCGGTCGGCAGGCAATGTCATTAGCCGACAACATGCAGCCCAAGGTACCGACGGCGACTTGCGCCAGCGGCGCGGCCGCGAGCCAGTCGTTCATCGCGCCCGCTTCATCGGCCTCCCAGTGGCCATACGAAATCCAGCGCAACCTAGACAGCGGCATCACTTTGACCACTGCTGCTGAGACCAAGGGAAATATTCCGCGCATGCCGCAATGAAAAAGAAGCGGCTGTTCGGCATCAATCAAATATTGATTAAAAGCCAGGTCAGCTTCCTTGATATAGGTTGAAAGACGGTAAATACCGGTCGCAATCTCGTCGATTTTCGTGTTCATGGTGTCTCCTTCTCGCGGAAATTGGGGCCGTCTTTATTTTGTGGTTCACTGATCGCTACACGGGTGTGGCGAGTAAGGTTTTCACACGTGAGGTGTCGTACACCACCAGGCGCTGCTTAAACTGTAGTCGGTCACCGGAAACGGCGAGATCGTCGTAATAACTTCCCACCTGGTAGAGTTCGGTGTCCCCCTCGTTCAGCGTTTGCACCACGATGTACGAGGACGCGACTTGATAGCCCTCGGCGCTTCGCCCGGTCACCCGCACGCCGGAAATCGCATGCCGATAGCGGTGGGGTTGAAAAATATTCGCCTTGCGCAATGAGAACACGCGATCGCGCATCATCGCCTGGCTATCGAAATAAACGAGCGGAATCGGATAGCCATCCGCGTAATTTTCGCGCGAGATTATTTTGTAGTGACCGTCGGCAAGGAAGAATGTCGGCCAGTCCTCCAGGCGATCCTCGTCCAGGCACGCACAATACTCGGCGAATAGTCGGTCGATCTGAAAATACAGTTCGCGTTCGTCCATCAGTGCCAACCCATCAACTGACGATAGCCGCCCCAAAAGCGCCGAATCATATGCTCGGTAATCAAGCTCATTTGCTGATCGCGCGCCGGATCTCCCATCCCTAAATAGGATCCAGCATCCGCCGGCGCGGGGGTCACACCGCGTTGCACTAACTCAGTCGCTTCCGTGTCTTCCATTGAAATATAGCCAGCCGGCCCCGCCAGATTGGCTTGTTTTATCCGCAATGCACGCAGTTCCGGATCATCATCGGTATAGCCGAAGAAATGAAAGACCAATTCAAACTCATCGACCTTTTTTGGCAGCACCTGGCGCACCGCCAGGGTGTTATGAATTTGCTGGATCACCGTGCTCGGAAACAGCGCCTGAATATTATTGCTCGTTTGCTCGGCGAATTCGTGGCGCACCTTTAGCATGCTCGGATCATTGAGCTTGACTTGATCCTGGTAGGTGGCGATGCCAGCGTCTTTGTACGCGGCCGCCGTTGCGTCATCAGCCCGCGGGGTGGTCGTGATGATCGAATGCAGGCCGTGCCGCGAATCGACAATCGAGCGACCTTGCATGTTCGAACGATAAATGTTGAATGTCGTGTGAAACAGGTGCAGCAGGCTCGCGTGATAGGGATCTTTTACGTTCTCGTAATAGAGCTTCCAATTTGACTTGGCGTACTGTCGCGTGCAGCCGAGATATTCAACGGGCTTATGAAAGATTCGCGCGAGCCACGGCAGCATTTCCGGCCCAAGATAATCGACTAGAGATTCTGCAGTCGCGTCCAAGGTGCCAAACAACAGGCCATGACACAGCTCAACACGCACCGGCGCCAACGAGTGCGCCGCCAAATCAAAATCTGCGGGCATACCGGTTTGCGCATTTAGGCCGCCACGAAAGGGCACCCCGCGTAAGTGACCTTCCTGGGTGTAAGCCCATTGGTGATAGACACAGGTGTGGATGCGGGTATTGCCGCGCAATTGACGACACACCAACGCGCCGCGATGCGCGCAGCGGTTGATCCACGCGGCGAATTTGCCGGTAGCGGTGTGCGTGACGACCACTGGCGTGGTCCCAATGTAGGTTGCTTTGAAATCCCCAGGCGATTTAATTTCATCGGCGAGCGCGAGAAAGTGCCAGGTGGGACCGCGATAAATGCGTGCCTGCTCGCGCTCGAAAACCGCCGGATCGGTATACACCCAATAGGGAACCGCGTCGTCCCCGGTCCATTGCCGCGCGTGCTCCACAGAGTTCATACGATGTGGCCCCTCGTCTTGATTTTCTGCTAAGACTTTAAGCGCTAACTCACGGGTAGGTGCATCGCGTCTTGCCGCGCGCCGCAGTGACTATCACCTGGAACTCACTGCTTATCAGGGGTGGTTAACGCACTTTCGTTGGAGTCCACGACAAAGGTCGCGAGTAAACTCGCCGGATTCTGGGTGCTCGCGTTTTCGCTGACGCGATGCTTGTCTCCCGGCTCCTCAAAGAAGCTCTCGCCCGCTTGGTACACCTTAGGCGGCGCATCGCCTACCTGGCTGCGGATCTCACCCGCCAGCACATAGACATAGATAAACGCCGACGCGGCATGGCTGTGTGAGACAGAGCTGGCACCGGGGGCATAGTTCACCACGACGCTGATCAGGCTTTTGCCGGGAATGTTTGGGATCTCATGCTGAAAGACTGGGGTCACGGTTTCCCGTTGCGGAGTGGGCGAATCCGCCATCGCGGCGAGCGACATGAGCGGCACGATGAGTGCCGCAAGTGCAATTTTCTTAAACATAATGCAGAGGGTTTCCCAAATATTGGGTCAACACAAATTAGGTTGACGGTTAAGCAGCCGGTCGTCGCACAGAATGATAAGGCGGTTGCGTGCGGCTTTCCAATTCTCGCTCGGCAGCGTCTATTTCTGACCGATGTGTTGCAAGACGAGGCAGAGCAGCTTTAGCACCGCCTTTTCACCGGGGAACACCGCGTGCCGGAGTCATCGGCCGGACGGCTGATCGCTCCGGGTTTTAGCCGGTGAAGGACTCATGCCGAAGCGGCGAAGAATCGATCGAAGAACAATTGTTCAGCTGGCAGGCCCTTGGCACTCAATAAGCGACTGACGGTTTCGCACATCGGCGGCGCCCCGCACAGATAGCCGTCGATGTCGCGCGCGTTTTCCACTGCGTGTTGCACGGCGCGCGTGACGGTGCCGCTGGCGCCCGACCAGTCATCGCCGTCGACCAGACCATCCAGAGTCGGCACGAACTCGAGCTTGAGGCCGAAGCCCCCGCGCAGTTCTTCAAGATAGGGCAAGTCGGGGGGTCGACGCGCGCCATAGAACAATCGAAAGCTGCGGCTATCGCCGCGTTCACCGGCGTCGCGTAGCATCGACATGATGGGCGCGAGCCCGGAGCCAATCGCGCAAAGTAAGACTGTCCGTTCGCCAGCACGCAGATAGCTCGCGCCAAACGGCCCGCGCACCGTGATGGGCTGACCGGCCGCAAATTGTGCGATGCGTCCTGAGAACGCGCCGCCTTCGATGCGCTTCATGACGAAGGACAGCCGCTGACTGGCCGACGGCGGCGAGGCCATCGAGTAGCTGCGCCACACCAGCGTCTCGTCTCCTTGCAGCCCGAGCTCAACGAACTGGCCAGCGTAGAAATGCAGCGGCGTGGGCAATGCCACATCGAGTTGCCACAGTTCGGAGGTGAGTTGCGTGACCGCGGCCACTTGCGAAGCGAAGGTCGCGGGCGTCAGGACCGGCAGCGCGCGCTCATCCGGCAGCTTGTGATCGCGGATCAGCACATCGCTCAGCGGCCGCGCGCGGCACAGCAATGCCCAACCAAGGTCACGTTCGTCGTCCGGCAAGGAATAGGGCGTGACTTCGCCGATATCGACCTCGCCATCCTCAATAAGATATTTGCAGCTTGAGCAGCGGCCATGCCGGCAGCCGTAGAGCAGTTCGATGCCTTGCCGGAGGGCGCCGTCGAGAATGGTCTCGTTTTCGCCGCAGTTGAAAGTTTGCCCGCCGGGCGCGAGCTCGATGACGTATTCCACCTCACGCATGAAAACCAGACCGACCTTTATTCCCGATGAATCTGGGTGACGTCGCTGGTGAGAATGAATTTATCCGGCTCGGTCATCACGCGCCCGACATAGGTCGACATAATCACCAGCCATTGCGACATCGTCAGTGCGCTGCCGAGTTCCTCGGCGACCACGTTCAGATCGACTTCGATGCGCCCGCTTGGCGACGTAATCTTCCAATAGGTGTCGTGGTCGGCGACCACCAGATTCGGATCCTCACGCGCCAGCACATCCAGCGTGGCCTGTGCCTCTGGCGAGCCCTGCATGAGCACCAGCGAGACATCAGTGCGCCCGCTACTGATTGCGCTCACGGTTGCGCATCCAACGTTGTGTTGCAACCCAATTCGCGGATGAGCGCCGCGCAGGCCGCGCGCGCGCCTGCATGGGAATCGGCGAAGCTCATGCCCTTGACCGGCGGAACATCGTAGACCGGGGCCAGGGCTTTGGCGGCGGCGTCGACTCTTGCAGTCCAGTCATCGAGCCAGCCTTGGATCACACCGCGGTTGTGCGCGGCATGTGCGCTGTCCGGCGCGGTCATCATGCGGACGAAGGCCTGACTGGCGGCCAGGTTGCGCCGACGGTCACGCTCGACAGTCATCACGATGTGCGGCGCGACAGCGTCGCCGTTCTGCATGGCGCCACGGCGCACCAGATCGCTCACCGCCATCTGCTGCAGCAGCGGCCCCACCACCAGATTCAAACCGATGAGCAGCTCTGCCCAGTCGTCGGTTGCCATGATTTCTTCAGCCAGCTTACGCGCCGGCTGATAGGCCGGTGCTTCCAGCCACTGCTGTTTGCCGAGCGCATCGTCGACCGCCGGGTTGGCATTCTCGAGTTCCACCAAATAGACGATCACATCCTGCGCATGGCGCAGGTGATCGAAACTCTGGAAGCACAGCAGGTTGCCGAGCGTATCGGACAACGCCTCGCGTTGCGCCGGCGCGAGGCAGCGGAAAATCGCGTACTCGAAAAACGACCAGGCGCGGTAATGCCCGCAGAGAACATCCTTGACCCAGCCCGGCGACAGTGCGCTGAGCGTGCCGTCGAGCGCGGCATCTTCGGTCATGCGCGCAATCGAGGTCTCCTGCTGTTCCTGGTGACGCACATAGGTGCGCTGCCATTGCTGCGCGGGATCGCGAAACGCGAACCAGTCGTCATGCCGCAGCAAGGTCGAATCCTGCGACCACAGCGTGCGGCCATCGGGCCGCAGCACATACCATTCCGTCTCGTCGAGATTGGCGCCGACCTTATCGAAGCCCCAGGCGTCGGGCTGCTGGTGAACGGTCAGGGCCTCATATTCGGTCAAGCGTCGTGCGGCCGGCTTAATGTAGGTAAAGTCGCGCGCGAGTTTGCCCGCGACGCTGGCGGTCGTCGGTGCACTCATTGCAATACGACCACCGGACCTTGCGACGGCAGGTCCTTCAAGGGGTCCTTGATCGCGAACTGCTGGCGCCGAATGTCATCCAAGGTCCAGCGCTTGTCGGCGTGCAGATGCGGCTGGGCGAGCAGGGTCTTGCCATCGTTGCGCACCAGGCCGCACTTCTCGATGTACTCGGCGATCGAGTAGCCATCGAAATGCTCGTCCCAGGTCCGACTTTGGGCGTAGCGATGGGGCTCGAAGGCGAAGGTCCGTTCGCAGCCATCGGAGCAGAACGCGTGCTTGCGGCCGCCGAAGTCCTTGATGCGCACAGTCGAGATGTCGGGGCGCGGGAACACGCAAGGCATGTGACACACCCGGCACAGGGGCGGCACGCTGCCCAACAGCGAGATCGGGATCTGGCCATGCGCCGGGTCACTCATCTCGGCATAGGTCTCCCAGAACTTGCCGTAGCGGTCATACCAGCCGGGATACTTGAGTTCGAACCAGTCGAAATCGCGGGAATTTAAGGGATCGATGCGGATGAACTGCATGGGCCAGGTCGCGGCCAGCATCATCATGGCGGTGTGGCCAACCCACTTCACTCTTTCCTTCGCCTCCGCCCAGCCGCGCGGCAGGCTGACACCGAACGGTTCGAGGCGCTCGATGTAACCCCCGGCCCAGTCGTGGCCGACCCATTCGGTCCAGGCTTCGTGGTAGGAGCCGCCACGATTCTCCTGGAAGTAGTCGTAGACCGCCGAGATGAAGGTGTCGAGAAAGGTGTGCTGGCGCCAGAAGGCGGTATCGAAATCGCGCTGCAGGCGCGGCAGATTGTCCGGCACCGAGGCGATCGCGGCGAGCGTCGCGTAACCGTTCGCCATGTGGCGCGCTTCGTCCGATTGCACGGAGAGAAAGGTGGTCGGTGTGGCGTGGTCGCCATTCGCAGCCGCCACTTCGGTCAGGGTCACGAACAGCGGATTAGTATAGGCGGTCTCGGAGACCACCTGCAGGTTCAAGGCCCCTTCAATGGGGTTGCCGGCGAAGAAACTGTCGAAGCAGGCGCGGCTCGCGCGCATCAGGAAATTGCTGTTGCGCAGCTTGAAACCGCGCTCAAAGCCTTCGGCGTCAATCGAGTGCTTGGCGAGGTAACGCACCAAGTGCGCTTCCTGATTGACGTGCCGCGCTTCGTCGATCATCTGCGCGAGATAGCCCTGACGCAGCTCGGCGTTATCGACTGCATCGACCAGCTGCCCGGTGCATTTCATGGCCGCGTATTCCGCGTAGCAGGTCAGCGGCAGCGCAATCTTTAACACTTCGGTCCAGCGCTCGGAAGCCTTGGCCGGCATCTTGGCGCGCGCCATCACGTCGCTCATTGCGCCGTACTGGCGATCATCCTTGTCGCGCTCCATTGAGCAGTAGTCGCGCACCAGGTGGCGGAAGGGGTCGCTGGTCTTGGCGGGAATCTTGTAGGGCATGTCGTAGCGCGCAGAAGGTGCGCAATAGGAGGCCTTCCAGTCGAAATCCTTGACCCGATCATGAGCCTTAACGAAATCGGCGTTCTTCATCTCACCCTCCCGAGCACATTGATTGCCACAAAGATATTGTGGCTAACGGTACTCGACTGAGGCACCCGTGCCCAGCACTTTTAATGCGTAAACTGTCCCTAAGCGGCACCCTAAGCGGCACCCGAAGCAAGGTTGCCATCCCGACGGGCGGGCGAAAGGGAACCCGTTCGCGCCACTGTGGTCCGCGCGTTTTCAAGGTCTGCATCGATGGCCAACGTTGACTATGAGGAGTGCCGAGAGGGCGTTTGGACGCCACCACAGCGAGGCTCGATTTCGGTCAATCACATGGTTATTCTGCTTACACCGAACTCAGGTGGCGAAATCTCTAAAAGAACGGCATCGCACGGGCCGCGCCACTCAGCGCTTCATCAAGGAGATCTTTTTCCATGCCGACCAAGCCGCCCACCATCCTCTATACCCTTACTGATGAAGCGCCGTTCCTGGCCACTTGCGCATTTCTGCCGATCGTTCGCACCTTTACGCAGCCTGCAGGCATCGAGATTACGACCAGTGATATTTCCGTCGCGGCGCGCATCCTGGCCGAGTTCCCAGAAACACTGACCGACGCGCAAAAGGTTCCCGACAACCTCGCCGAACTCGGCCGGCTCACCCTGGAGCCGGGCACCAACATTATCAAGCTGCCCAACATCAGCGCGTCAGTACACCAGTTGGTCAGCGCCATCGAGGAGCTCCAGGCCAAGGGCTACCAGATTCCTGATTACCCTGAAGATCCGAAGACTGACGCCGAGAAGGCCATCCGCACCCGTTATTCCAAGTGTCTGGGCAGTGCCGTGAATCCGGTGCTGCGCGAGGGAAATTCCGATCGCCGTGCCCCCGGCGCCGTCAAGCAATATGCACGCAAGAACCCGCATAGCATGGGTGAGTGGAGCCAGGCCTCCCGCACGCACGTGGCCACCATGCGCAGTGGGGATTTCTATAACGGCGAAAAATCGATGGCGCTCGACGGGGCGCGCGACGTTCGCATGGAACTCGTCACTCCCGGCAGCAAACCCCTGGTCCTGAAGCCGAAGGTGAGCCTGCTGGCAGGGGAAGTGATCGACAGCATGTTCATGAGCAAAAAAGCGC
>JANOVQ010000365.1:0-8643 GCA_031417495.1 Pseudomonadota bacterium
CCAACGCGACCTCCTGTTTGGAGACCACGGGGATTTGGCTCTCGGCCAAATTTTTGGTGTTCTCGTACTCGATTTGCGCGAGTTGGGCCTCGGTCAAGGCCGGCCAGCGCCTCGGTGAGAAGGCCACCACCGCAGCCCACATCGAGGACGCGTGCGCCTGCGAGCGTGCAGCGCGTGCGGATAAAGTCCAGCCGGCAGGCGTTGATGTCATGCAAGGTGCGGCTCGGGCCGGTGGGGTCCCACCAGCTGGCCGCCAACGCGCCGAATTTACTAAGCTCGCTCGGATCACTATTTTCGGCGACATTCATGGCAGTTCTTTCCATAACCAAAAGGCCACGCCGAGCATACTCAAGGTTAGTCCAAGCACGAGCCACCAGCCGCGCCCATTCTGATCGCGCGCTGTACCAGGCGGCCTGGGTAACTCGAGCGTCGAGTCAAATTCACCCAAGGTGCACATGGTCGGCACCACCGGCGGCGCTGGCAGCGCCCGCACCTCCTCTTCACCCCAAGCTGTGTGGCCGGCGACGATGGCATCGATCAACTGGCGACGTGCCACTACATAGGCGCGGCGTTCGAGCAAATTTTCAGCGTAACGTTTGGCGAGTGCCCGCACGGGCGAAGCATTATTCATCGGCATGACGGATATCGACGAGACACAGGGTCACGTTATCGGCGGCACCGCGCGCTAAGGTCAGGTCGAGCAGTGCTGCGCTTACCGCGGTTGCTTCGCCCTCTGCCAGGAGGGCGGCGATTTCAGCAGGCGCGACATGCTTATCAAGTCCATCGGAGCAGAGCAGAAAGCGATCACCGGCCTGCAGTGCGCACAAATCGACATCGACGCGCAAATCGTGGCGCGCGCCAATCGCGCGCGTGAGCAGATGCCCGTGGGGATGGGCCGCCGCGTCCGCGCGCAGTAGCAAGCCTTGTTCGATATAACGTTCGACTTGTGAATGATCGGTGGAGAGTTGGCGCAGGTTGCCGCCGCGATAGCGGTAGAGCCGGCTATCACCGACCCACAGGTAGGCCGCGAAGTCGCCCACCACGGTGAGCGCGATAACCGTACTACCAATCGTTTGCGTGTCGCCTGCCAAGGTCAACAGGCGGGCATTCGACGCCAGCAGGCTGTGTTCGATGAAATCCACCATCAAGCTGAGTTGAGGTTGAGGTCTTAAGCGGGCCAAGCCGGCGACCACGGTTTGGCTCGCGAGGTCGCCCGCAGAATGACCACCTAACCCATCGGCGACGGCCCACAGGCCAATGTCCGGCCGCGCGCAGTAAGCGTCTTCGTTAATCTGCCGCACATGCCCGACGTGAGTGGCAGCCGCTGATGACCACGTAAAAGCCCCACTTACCGGGGCAATGCCCGTGCGCCGGCGTACTGCGGGATCGGAAGAACTCAAGCGTCGATACTGAAGTGGACCACTTCAGTGGGGTTTTCTTGAAATGCCCGGCCAAGACTGATCACGCCTTTGCCGCTCAAGGGCATTTCTTCGCGACGCAGGAAGGCCTCAGTGGTCCCGAGCCTGACATAGGTGCCATTGGTGCTTTGATCGGTGATGAAGTACTTGCCGCGGCGCTGCTCCACTTTGACATGCAGCCGCGACGCGAGCCCTTCATCCACCGCGAGATCCGCGGTTTTACTCCGCCCGAGCACCACCTGCGTGCGGTCCTGGTCCATCACCAAGGTGATGTCACGATAGTTAAAGCGAAGTTTACTGAGCGTGTCTTTAGCGACCGCCGCGACCGCGTTGGACATGCGCGTAATGTCTTCGTGCTGCCAGAGGATCTCGAAGAGATCCATGGCGTCTTTCTTGCCTTTCACCGGCGCGTGATCGATGAAGCGCGTGTTGGCTTTGAGTAGCGGTGGCAACTCATCCACGGTGACCTGGGTGGTGATGATTTGGCTGGCTTTGGCCATCGAACCCATGCGCGCCGCGACATTCACCGCATCCCCGAACACATCTCCCGCCTCGATTATCGCCGAGCCGTAATGCACGCCCACGCGAATCGCGAGCGCCAGTGGGCCGGCGGTGGTGTGTTCAATAATCTTGTCATCGACCGCCTCCTGCATCGCGCAGGCCGCGATGACCGCCTGTTCGGCGCTGGGGAAGGTACACATGAGTTCATCGCCGATGGTCTTGATCAGTTTGCCGCCGTGATGCTCCACCACGTTCGTTAATAGCTGCAGACAGCCACCCACCTTGGCGCGCGCGCGCGCGTCGCCGAGTACCTCGTACATGCGGATACTGCCGCTGATATCCGCGAACATGATGGCGAGGTGGCTGGTGGTTAATCCCATGGTCGGTGACATCCGCTTAACGCTGCACGGAAAATTCTTCTCCCAGGAACGCCGGGTGATTACGTATCAGCCAGCTTCGAATGGTACGATCGAAAATGAAGTTCATTGCCGAAGTGGCTATACCTTAAGCGAAAGCCGGCCTGACCGGCAACGCCTAAGGACCCTGGTCAAAATTATCTTGTCACCACCGAGGGTGTTCCTGAGTGGTTGCTGCAAGGCGCGTTTCGCCGGCAATAGCGGGGCTATTGCCAAGAAATGCAACGCCGCAGCAGCCGCTCAGGAGCAGCCGAATGTAAAGATAATTTTGACCAGGGTCCTGAGCAGATACTCAATGGATTAATCGAAGGAGAACTAGGGTGGTGATTCCGGCTTGGTTGCGTTATGGCTTTTGTGGCCTTCTCGGTGCTGGGCTCGCGGTCGGCGCGATGTCCACGCGGATGACCGGCGGCGCGCTCGCGCTGTCTGACCTGCCCTTGGTGGCCAGGCCGCCGGCCAAAACTCTTGAACTGCCGCAACTGGAGCGCCTTATTGGCGCGGCCGACACCGCTGAGCGAGCCCGCATTTTGGAAAGCGCAGATTCGTTCAAGGCTTTTGTCGAGCAAGAGGCGCAGAATCAGGCGGTGTTGCTTTCGGCCTACGCGCAGGCAGCGGACCGCGAACCGGCAGCGCAAACCCTAATGTCCCGCGCTGCGCAGCGCGTGTTGGTCGAGTCTTATCTAGGTGGAATCCTGCGCGGCAAAATGGCGGCGAGCACGCCGACTAGCGAGGAAGCCCGTGCGTTCTACGCTGGTCATCCCGCACAATTTCAAATTCCTGAGCGAGTGCATCTGTGGCAGATATTTCTGCCGGCAACCAGTGACACCGAGCGGCAAAATGCCCAGGCCCTTGGGCGCCAGTTAATGGAATCGCTGGTGAGCGGCAAGGCTTCGTTGGCGGAGCTCGCGCAACGCCATTCGGGGCACCCGCAAAGCCGTCTCAATGGGGGCTATATGGGCTTAGTGCGGCTGGCCGAACTTAAGCCCGAAATTCGGCTCGCCATCGAGGGCGTTCCCGCGGGGAAATATATCGGACCCGTGGAATCCGCTGAGGGCTACCACCTGCTGCAGCGCGGCAGTTCGGTCGCAGGGAGCAAACTGGAGTTCGCGGAGGCCGAACCGCAGGTGATTGAGTATTTGCGGCGCCAGGCGGCGGATGACATTCGGCGGCAAGCAGTGCAGCAGATGGTGGAAACCTACCCGATCACCTTCGAGCATGAGAAATTAGCCGAATGGCGCACCAAGCTCCTGCGCTTGAATGACGCCGGAACACCCGCTGCAGCGGTTCACTAGGTCGCGCCAGCTGGCTAGAATTTGCGCAGTAGATGGCGCACCATAGGCCCATGAGTGTGACCCTCTCACGGACTGCGTCAGTTGCGCGCAAGGCCTACACGACCCCGGTACTCCCGGCGCGGCGCGTCGATCTCGCGCGCGAGGAAGTCCCGGCGGCTCGCCGCGCACCCGCCCAGGCAGCATCGGCACTCGGCTATCTTGGTCTGGAGCAGGCCCTTGCCCATCTCCCAGATGCGGCCTCCGCGGTACCCGCCACTTTATTGACCGCCGTGATTCATACGATGGGTGGCGCGGCGAGTTCCGTCGCGCGCGGCCTCTACATCAGCACCACCATCTAAGCGAAAGTTCGCGCCTGCCCGTATTCGGTCCGCGTGGTGGACGCGGCGTCTGGCGCGCTACTGCTGCTCCGTGCTCGTCGCCTTGCCATATTTCGCGATGAGATCCTGGGCTAGGGCCTCTGCTTTCTGCAGTTCGGTGGGGCCTAAGTTCCCCTTGGTGGCGCTAAGCGCGGCGGCCGCTTGGGTGTTACCGAGATGGGCGGACACTCCGTACCAGCCATAAGCATATTCCAGATCCTGAGGGACGCCCTCGCCACGTTCATACAACGCGCCAAGTCGGAATTGGGCGTCTTGCACGCCTTTCTCTGCTGCCTTGCGAAACCATTTGGCGGCCTCCGCAGGATTCTTTTCGATACCACGACCATCGGCGTACATGCGCGCGAGGAAATATTGCGCGTAGGCGTGGTCGGAGGTTTCCGCGAGCGGCACGAAAGTCTGCAGCGCCTTGTCGAAATCTCCTGCCACCATGGCGGCCACCCCGTCATTGAAATCGGCCCGCACACTAGTGGCCAGCGCGCAGAGGAGAAGGAGCATGGTGCGAGTGATCGTTAGCTTGTGCACGAGGGGTCCTTTGGTGGCTTGATGCAAATGGCGATTAGAGCGCGGCATGATAAACGAGTTCCGCCCGCGCGCGCGCAACGGAGCTACGCTGTCCGCAATCCCTGCTAGAATCCAGGCCATTCTGCCTAACCATCAGCAGCGACTAATGAAACCGCAAACACTCTACGACAAGCTTTGGGATTCACACCTCGTCGAAACCTACGACGACGGCTCGGCGTTGATTTATATCGACCGCCATATTGCACACGAAGTCACCACACCGCAGGCTTTCGAAGGGTTAAAACTTGCTGGCCGCAAGCTGTGGCGCACGGCCGCGACGGTCGCCGTCTCAGATCACAATGTGCCGACGAAGGATGTTCACCAAATCAGCGACCCGGTCGCCAAAATTCAACTTGAAACGCTTGCGCGCAATTGCCGCGAACACAAAATCACGCATTTCGATATTGGCGATGTCCGTCAGGGCATTGTGCATGTGACAGGCCCTGAGCAGGGTTGGAGTTTGCCCGGCATGACCATCGTGTGCGGTGACTCACACACCGCGACCAACGGCGCACTCGGCGCGTGGGCGTTCGGGATCGGCACCTCCGAAGTGGAACACGTGATGGCAACCCAGTGCTTGGTGTTGCGCAAGGCGAAAAACCTGTTGATCCAAGTGAACGGCAAGCTCACGGCAGGCGTGAGCGCGAAAGACTTGATTCTCGCGATCATCGGACGCATCGGCACCGCCGGGGCGACCGGGCACACCATGGAGTACGCGGGCGAGGCAATTGCCGGCTTGTCGATGGAAGAGCGGATGACGGTCTGCAACATGTCGATCGAAGCCGGCGCACGTGCCGGATTAGTAGCGGTAGATGACACGACTTTGAACTACGTGGATGGGCGACCCCGGGCACCGACCGGCGCGTTGTGGTCGCGCGCGGTAGCGGCGTGGCGGACATTGCGCTCCGATCCGACTGCAGTGTTTGATACCACGGTCACCTTCGATGCGGCGCAGATCGCACCGCAGGTGACCTGGGGCACCTCGCCCGAGATGGTGCTGCCGATCTCCGGGCGGATCCCTGATCCCGCCGAGATTCGCGACGAAATGAAGCGGATTGGTGTGCAGAACGCGCTGAAGTACATGAACCTCAAACCCGGTACCGCGCTTACCGACATCGCGATCGATAAAGTCTTCATCGGCTCCTGCACTAATTCGCGGATTGAAGATTTGCGGGTGGCGGCGGCGGTGGTGCGCGGTAAACATCTCGCAAAAAATGTGAAGCTCGCGCTGGTGGTCCCTGGCTCCGGCCTCGTTAAACGACAGGCCGAGCGCGAAGGGCTGGATGCCGTGTTTCGCGCGGCAGGTTTCGAATGGCGCGAACCTGGGTGTTCGATGTGCCTCGGCATGAATGCCGACCAACTCGCCTTCGGCGAGCGCTGTGCGTCAACCTCGAATCGCAATTTCGAGGGCCGCCAAGGCCATGGCGGCAGGACCCATTTGGTGTCGCCCGCGATGGCGGCGGCGGCCGGGATTGCCGGCCATTTCGTCGACGCGCGAGGGTTGTAGGGATGGACGCATTCACCTCCTTGAACGGCATCGTGGCGCCTCTTGATCGACCGAATGTCGATACGGACGCGATCATCCCTAAACAATTTTTGAAATCGATAAAGCGCTCGGGTTTTGGACCGAATCTCTTCGATGAATGGCGCTATCTCGATAAGGGTGAACCGGATAAACCGAACGCCGGGCGGCCACTGAATCCAGAATTTGTGCTGAATCAGCCACGTTATCTTGGTGCGCAAATCCTGCTCACGCGCGATAACTTCGGCTGTGGATCGTCGCGCGAACATGCGCCGTGGGCGATCGTCGATTATGGGATCCGCGTGATCATCGCACCGAGTTTCGCGGATATCTTCTATAGCAACTCGGCCAAGAACGGGCTGCTATTAGTGACCTTGCCAGCGGCGACGGTTGAGCAGCTCTTTGTCGCGTGTACGGCGCAAGCCGGTTATCGACTCACCATCGATCTGGCGAGTCAGCGGGTGCTTGCCGAGAATGGCGACTCTTTCTCGTTTGACTATAACGCCGGCCTCAAACATCGCATGCTGAATGGCCTCGATGATATCGGCATCACTTTGCAGCGCGCGGAGGTCATTCGCGCTTTCGAAGATCGCCGGAAAGATGCCGCACCATGGTTGTTCACGGAAGCGTGAACATGTGACCTCGCCGGCGGATGATTCTTCATTTCAGGCTCAATTCCCGCAGGAGCACTCTCGCGAATGATTTATCAACTCGAAGATCGGCGCGTGCGTGCCGAGGGTGATTATTGGGTCGCCGATTCGGCGACCGTGCTGGGCTCGGTGTTGCTCAAACACAATACGAGTGTGTGGTTTGGCGCAGTAATTCGGGGTGATCGCGAACCGATCACGGTCGGCGAAAATTCCAACATTCAGGATCTCGCAGTCCTGCATACCGATCCGGGCTACCCATTGACGATCGGCAGTTACGTCACGGTTGGCCACAAGGCCATGCTGCATGGCTGCACAATCGGCGATCACAGTTTGATTGGGATCAACGCGATCGTGCTAAACGGCGCCAAGATCGGCGCGAACTGCCTGATCGGTGCCGGTGCCTTAATTCCCGAAGGTCGAGAAATCCCGGATGGCAGTCTGGTCATGGGTGTGCCGGGCAAGGTGGTGCGCACGCTAACCCCTGAGCAAATGGCACATGTGACCACCCTCGCGCAAAACTATGTCGCGAACTTCAAGCGTTACAAAGTGAATTTCACGCCGCAGGGGCAGGCGGAATTGGTTTAAGCCGAGACCCTACGCCGGCATCGGCCCGCCATGTTCCAGCCACTGCGCGGCCTCAGGCGTGAGTTCACGCGCGACTGCACGGTCGTACAGCGCCAGCTCCTCCGCGCCTAGCACCTCGCGCCAACGGCCATTGGTGCCCTTGTTCATGAAGGTCTTGGCACCCTCCTTCCACACCATATCGGCCATCGGCTCGATGCGCGCAAAATTCTCGCGCATCGACGCAAACGAGATGCGCTCCAGAATCTGTGGGAACAACGCCTCATCAATAGGGATTTCAAGATAGGCCGCGAGGCGCCGAACTTCACGCGCGGGATCGGCGAGCAGATCGGCGAAATGGACAAAGACCATATTCGGCAGATGTCGATAGTCCCACCAGCTTTGAAAATGATAGAGATGCGACCAATAAGGGTAGCCATCATGTTCCCACGCAAAAGTCCCACGCGTGGTCCACTCACGAAACCAGGTGCGTGCATCGCCCATGTCGCCTGGAAAGGGACCGCCCACCGCCGCATCGAAAGTTTTCAGCGTCTCCAGCATCTGCGGGTTGTAATTCGTATGATGATTCAACATCGACATGAACACGTCGCGCCCATCGCGACCAACCACCACATATTTCACCTGCGCGTGATACGGCATCCCGCTGAGCGGCAAGTGTGTTTTGATCGAGCGGCGGTGGGTTTGGCTTTCCAATTGCGCGAAATCGGCGTCCGCTGGGCGAATACGCATTTCGAGCCAGGGCGCGAGCACGCTCACTGGTACCGGAAATTCACCATCCGGGAACAGGAGATTGGCAATGATGGTTTGCACCCATGTCGTGCCGGCCTTGTAGGAGGTCGAGACGATAATATCGTGTGGGCGTGGTTGATAGCGGAGCCAGCGCGAGCCCTCGAGCAAGTGGTGTCGGTCATAGGTATGCAGGTGTTGCGGGAGTTTCATGTGGCGGTTCCTGTGATTTCATCTTTTTAAGATTTTTTTGCCACGGAGAACACAGAGAACACGGCGGTGCACTAAATTCGTTCCGAACAGAGTGCTTTATCTTCGTGTTCTCCGTGGCAATTTTTTGACGGCAATTTGAGTCTGCGCGCCGCGTGAGTACCCCTCTAACTCAAACTTCCCAACGCCTCCGCCAGTTTGCGCAGCTTGAATTTCTGAATCTTGCCAGTGGCCGTCTTCGGCAGTTCCTGGAACACGATGGTTTTCGGCGCCTTGAAGCGCGCGATGTGCTCCCGGCAGTAAGTGATTAAATCCTCTGCCGAGACCGCAGGGGCATCAACTTTGAGCCACACGAAGGCGCAAGGCGTCTCGCCCCATTTCTCGTCGG
>JANOVQ010000366.1:0-5427 GCA_031417495.1 Pseudomonadota bacterium
GCATGGATGGCTTGCTGAAAGATCTCGAAGGGTGGATTACAGATTACAAAGTGCGCCACGGAGGCACCGTGCCGGCGGGGAAATGACCGTCGCTAATTTCTGATGTTCTGCGCGAAGATCCAGCTTCCAGAAGCGCCTGACCTTCAGCATGGATCCCGGATAAACGCGCTGCGTTTTCCGGGATGACGGGGTTAGAAAATAGCGAGATCCTTAACTCGACCTTCCCGGCTGAAGGGGGTTAAGAAGCGACGCAATCCTCAACTTCGTCATCCCGGGCGAAGACCCGGGATCCAGGGGTGCCGGACGTCCAACACGGTGGCCTGGATATCCCACTAGCGTTCATGCGCGCTGCAGTGGCGACTGCAGATTCCGGGATGGCGAAGCTAGGGCTTGGCTTCCTGGGCTTGCCCCTCAAAGATGTATTTGCTAATCAGCTCCTCGAGACTGATCGATGGTTCGGTCTCCAGAATCTCGCCGCCGGCCGCGATGAGTTCGTCAGCGCCGCCCGGTGCAAGCTTAATGAACTTATCGCCAATCAGCCCGGCCGTGCGAATCGACGCAATCGTATCTATTTGTATGTGAACCTTGGGATCGAGCCGCATTTCCACCACCGCTGCATAGGTTGAAGGATCCAGTGTGATCCGCGTGACTAGACCGGAACGCACCCCGCCAACTTCCACAGTCGCCCCTTCGCGTAAGCCAGAAACTGAGGTGAACCGCGCAGTGAACGCCACCTGGTCATTGGAACTAAAGCGGAAATCCCCCAACTGCAGCGCAAGGTAGGCGAGGCATGCGATACCCAACGCGACAAACGCGCCTACGCTGAGTTCTGTCTGTGGTCGTTGCATGGCGCAGGCGGCGAATAGTTAGCGCAGTAGCGCAGTGAGGACATAATCGGTGAACAATACCGCGAGCGATGCTACCACCACGGCATCGGTGGTGGTACGGCTCACCCCTTCAGCGCCCGACTGGCCTGCGCTGAAATAGCCTTTGCCGAGACATAGCCACCCGATAAGCAGGCCGAAGACTCCAGACTTGAACAAGCTCATCAGTAGATCGCGCGTGAGAACGCCGTCCGCCATATTGGCGAGAGTCAGCGTCGGGCTCTCGCCAAAACTCGCCACCGCAACGGCGAGGCCGCCGCATACGCCGAAGACCTCAAAGATCGCGGTCAATAACGGCAGCGCGATGAGAAACGCCAGCAGGCGTGGCGCTAACAAGTACGCATAAGGATCGATGGCCATGCACTCGATGGCATCAATCTGTTGATCGGTGCGCATGATGGCCATCTCCGCACAGCTCGCCGAGCCCGCGCGACCAATCGTGATCAAGGCAGTCAGAACCGGACCCAGCTCACGGATCAGGCTTAAGCCAACGGCGGTGCCGAGGAGACCTCGCGATCCAAAGCGCACCAACGTATCGAAGAACTGCACTGCGATCACCATGCCGGTGAAAACGCCGGCGACGGCAATGACCGGTAAAGAGCGCGCGCCAATGCGATGAAGCTGCGCGAGCAGTGCGGTGAATTGCCCGCGTGATCGACCCAAAGTCGCAATCACCCGCAGGAGTAACAGGACATAGCTGCCACCGGCGCGCAGGAAGAGGATGAGAACCGGCGCTGGCCTGGACACTGGGCTACTCAGTCTTCGCCGGCGGTGAGACGCGCCACATAGTCGTCCACTTCCGGTCGCGAGCGGCGCGCCAGACGCCCGAGCAAGGCCTGCACTTCAGGCGCGGGATGGGCACGAATTTCCTGTGGACTTCCCAACGCCAGCATCCGTCCACCTTCCAACACCAGCACTCGGTCCGCAATATTGAGCGCGGATTCGACTGCGTGCGAAACAAATACCACGGTGACATTCAAGGTGTCGCGAAGCTTGACGAGCAGGGTATCGAGCTCAGCGGCATTGATGGGATCGAGCCCCGAGGTCGGTTCGTCGAGCAAGATGAGTTCAGGATCCATGATCACCGCGCGCGCGAGGCTCACGCGTTTCAACATGCCACCCGAGAGTTGGGCTGGCATCAGATGATCGATCCCGGAAAGATTTAGCAGCTCGAGTTTGAGGTGCACCATGATGCGCACCGTAGCGGGATCGAGCTTGGTGTGGTGGCGCAGCGGCAATTCAATGTTCTCGCGCACGTTGAGTGAATTGAGCAGCGCACCACTCTGGAAGGTGATCCCTAAGCGTTTACGTATCGCCACGAGCTCGGCGCGGCGCGCCGTCGCGAGGTCTGTTCCGAGTACGCGAACACGCCCGTGCGTGGGACTGGAGAGACCGGCTAAATGGCGGAGAAGGCTCGATTTACCGCAACCACTGCGGCCCACAATCGCAAAAATCTCGCCGGCGTGGACATCGAACGAAAGCGCTTCGAAGAGCGTGCGGCCGCCGACTTCGCCGCGCATGTTATCGACTGCGATGAGCGGGGAGGAGGCTGAACTCACAGCGTGCGGCATTGACGAGAAAACCTGCGAAAGGCTCGAGGCGAGGGACTATACGGTAAGAGAATTCGCAATAGCGAGGGGGGCTGGACGAGAGAGAGGTCCAGTGAACCTGTCACTTCGTCGTCCCTGTAACCCCGTTACCCCGCCAACCCCGTCACTCTCTATAACTTCGTTACTCTGTCTGACCTCGCCATCCCCTAAACCGTCGTCATCCCGGGCGAAGACCCGGGATCCATGTGCGCAGGATGTTTTAGCGGGATCCCGGATATTCGCTACGCCAATTCCGGGACGACGGTAGTAGGGTTCGGCGAGAACGCCAATTGCTTTCGTCCACTCCAATCTTTAAACCCCACAAACGAAAATGCCGGGGACAAGCCCCGGCATGACGGCGGATAAGTTAAGATCAGGTCGCTTTAAACGCCGAGCTTACGACGGCCAACTGTCACCAAGCCGACGAGGGCAGAGCCCAACATCCAGGCGGCTGGGGGAAGGGGGACGGGGGCGGCAGCCAAGGTTACTTCAAAAGTAGGGTTTAGGAGCGCACCGGGCCCAGCTTTCGATACAGTGGATGTTCCACCTGGGAAGCCAACCGCAACTAGGCTGTTCGTGATAACGACATTAACTAATGTCGTTGCATCCGCGATGCTGTAGCTGAATAAGGTGCTTAGATCGTCCGTTGCATCAGTTGCGGACCCATACATGTGGAAGCCAAGCGTATGCGCGTCTCCATTAGCCGAGAGCGAGCCTGTAGATGCCGCGAAGCCGGCAGTAGTGATTACCGCATGTGTCGATTCTTTGTACTCGATTTTCGTGATTACAAACCCTGTCGGCGCTGTAACGGAAAACGCGATAGTGTCAAATGCCACCGGGCTGAGGCTATTCGCCACGAACTCGTCAAGGCTAATCGACAAGAGGTTAGTGCCGGTCACCGGACCACCGGGAGCGACAAATAGCTTCGGTACTGCAGAAGTGAAGTTGTCGAACGTAACGGTGGCAGCGTTTGAAGCTCCCGTTATACCCAGGAGCGCCGCCCCGATTATCGTCGTCCTGGCAAGTACATTAAGTTTTTTCATAGCCTGATCCTTTCCAAAAATCCTTTAGTTCTAAAGCCCCCATCACGCTTTCGCATGGTAGGAGTCGGTGCTGGCCGCTTTCCTGCGGGTCCAGTCGTTAAGCCTCCGCGTGGCTTGGTGCGGATTGTGACGGAAGTCCACTCTAATGTGAAAGTCTGTGACCTGCGTTTCGTCGAGTATTACCGAAAATTCTTTGTTGTGCCGACGAGCACAGTATTCGACGGACGGCGCAGCGCGGGGGACTGGAGGATAGGAATTAGCGAAGGGTTATTGTCTGCGCGTGGTGACTGCGCACGCGTGCTGGGTCGCAGAAGCGGTGAAGGGCGCGGCGGATGCAGAGCTCGCAGACTGGGGACATCCTTGAACTAAGCTAACGGGTGATTAAAGTGGCGAAATTCAACCTGCTGTTTTAGAAGAACTTAAACGCTACGCGACCTGGCGCTCCAATTTTTCCATGAGCACGCCGATTGCGCGTTCGAACAGCGGATCGGGCTGGGCGGCGACTCGCAGTGCCTTGTGGTTGCGGAACTGGTCGCACAAGGCACTTAGCGGGAGATCGAAGGCCTTGCGACCGAGCCGGTCCGTGAACAGATAGCGCCCGGTGGCGGGACTGATCCAGGTGAAGCGCGAGCGCACCACGGTGGCATCCGGCAGGGTGAATTCCAGCCAGTCGCCGAGATCCAGCTCCATCACCTTCTCAAGAAATTCATCTTCCGGCACCGGCACGTCGGGCGTTGGCTCCGTCGCGACTTCGGCTTCCAGCGCGGCGAAGTCGAAGTCGAGTTCGGTCTCGACATTCTTGCGGGCAAACAGGCGATCGAGTGCCTGCTTTACAAAAACCTCCTCGCTCGGGGCGGTGGGGTGCGTTTCCACCTGGGTTTCACGTTGCGTGATGCGGCGCTCTGCCAGCGAGGCCTCTTCCACGTTTTTAACGGAAACCACGTGCACACTGGCCAGCATGGTCATGAACTTGGAGCACACGGCCGGCTCCAGCGCGAGTTCGCGCATGCCCGACTTTATCGCTTTGATGAGTTTCGGCAGGCGATGCGTGAGTTCGCGCTTTTCATCGGGATTTGTTTTCGGCTGTACCGACCACGCCAAATCATCGATCACAGCGAGCTGCTCGCTCCAGGCCTCGCTGGTCGGACCTTGTTCCACATAGGTCACAATCAGTTGCTGGCGCCAATAATCGCGCACGAACTGCAGCACGAATTCGCGTGTGCTCGCCGGATCAAGGCGCGCTTTGACCGCTTCATCCACGGCCAATTTCGCCAGCACGATGCGTTCCTTGGTGCGCAAGGATTTGGCCGCGCTTTCTGCCTGCTGGGCAGAATTGCGCTCGTCTTCTGCCAGGAATGCATTGAGCTCGGCAAGGAGCTGGGCGAACAAGCCGAGGTCCTTATCGAATTCTTCAACCACGCGATACACCACGTACTGAATCTTCTCGAGGAGCGCGTCGCTGTGTTGAGAGTTTTCACTCCAGCCGATCGCCGCTGCCGCGAGTGCATCCAGGAGTTGGCGTGCGGGATGGGTTTTCTTGGAGAACAGCGCCTTGTCGAGCAGGGCCACTTTGAGCATCGGAATTTGCAGACGCCCGATCAGCGCTTTGATGCGATCCGGAATACTCGGGTCGTCCAGGATGTAATCAAACAGCAGGGTGACGATATCGAGCGTGAGGTTGTCAGTTTGACTGAGCTCGCCAATCGCGCCACTTTCGCGCAAGGTACGCAGCACATTCAGGGCGCCGGCTTGCAGTAGAGTGGGATCGATCTGCGCGAACTGGCCCGTCATTTGGCCATGTTGGATATCGGTCAAATTGGTGACAAAGGTGGCGGTTGTCACCGGAGTGCCGCTGAGCGCAGGGAACCCCCCAGGCGCGGCAGACTGGCCACCGCCGCTGCTTCCGCCTGC
>JANOVQ010000367.1:0-2169 GCA_031417495.1 Pseudomonadota bacterium
TGGGTCGGTCTTGGCAATCCGGGCGCGCAATACGCGCGCACGCGGCATAACGCGGGCTTTTGGTTGCTCGACGCGCTAGCAGAGACCTGTGGCGCGGTGTTCAAATCCGAGCGGCGGTATCAGGCGGATCTCGCGACCACCAGCATAGGTGGTCTGACCTTCACTTTGCTTAAGCCGCAGACTTTTATGAATGTGAGCGGCGCTGCGGTCGCGTCATACGCAAACTACTTCCGGATCCCACTGCACGACATCCTGGTGGTGCACGACGAACTGGATCTCGCGCCTGGCACCGTGCGTTTGAAACAGGGCGGCGGCCATGGCGGACATAACGGCTTGCGCGATATCACGGCGCAACTGGGCACCGATTTCGCGCGTCTGCGGCTTGGAATCGGTCATCCTGGCGTGGCGAGCGAGGTTGTGAATTATGTGCTCAACGCGCCTAGCCCGGCCGATCGCACGGCGATCGAACAGGCCATCGCGCGTGCGCTCGAAGTCCTACCCGAAATTATTTCCGGCAAGTTTGAGCGCGTGATGAATCTTCTCAATCGCCGCGCGGATCCTGCGTCGGCACCCGGCGAGAATGCCGATGAATAGAGGTCACTATGGGTTTTAAATGCGGCATTGTCGGCTTGCCCAACGTCGGCAAATCATCGCTTTTTAATGCGCTGACCAAGGCTGC
The DNA here is from genome assembly GCA_031417495.1 of Pseudomonadota bacterium. Taxonomy (GTDB): domain Bacteria; phylum Pseudomonadota; class Gammaproteobacteria; genus CAIKBL01. The sequence goes on from JANOVQ010000367.1 coordinate 680, forward strand.
GATTGCCGCCGAAAACTATCCGTTCTGCACCATCGATCCCAATGTCGGGGTGGTGCCGATGCCTGATCCCCGTCTGACGGCAATCGCGGGTATCGTGAAACCGAAACAGATTCTGCCAACCACCATGGAGTTCGTCGATATCGCCGGCCTGGTAGCGGGCGCTGCGCAGGGCGAAGGTCTCGGCAATAAATTCCTCGCGCACATTCGCGAAACCCAGGCCATCGCGCACGTAGTGCGCTGTTTCGAAGACGACAACATCGTGCATGTCGCCGGCAAGATCGATCCGCTCGCCGATATCGAAGTGGTCGAAACCGAACTCGCGCTGGCGGATCTCGAGTCTGTGACGCGCGCGATTGATCGCGCGGCCAAGCAAGCCAAATCGGGCGACAAAGAATTGAAGCACCGCGTGAGTGTGCTGGAAGGTGTGCGCATCGAGCTCGATAAGGTCATCCCAATTCGTAACCAGGGTCTCGATGAAGCCGCGCTGCAGGCAATCAGGCCATTGCAGCTGCTCACCGCGAAACCGGCCCTATTCGTCGCCAATGTGAAAGAAGATGAACTCGGCGGCAATGCACAAACCGCGCTGGTCGCGACGCTCGCAGCCCAGCAAGGCGCCCAGTGCGTGATCATCTGTGCGCAACTCGAAGCCGAACTGGCCTCACTCAAGGACGAAGAACAGGCGCAATTCTTGAGCGAACTCGGCATTGAAGAACCAGGCTTGAATCGCGTGATCCGCGCCGGCTATCAACTACTCGGCCTGCAGACCTATTTCACCGCCGGTCCCAAGGAATGTCGCGCGTGGACCTTTTCCAAAGGCGCCACTGCCCCGCAGGCGGCGGCCGTGATCCACACCGACTTCGAACGCGGCTTTATCCGCGCCGAAGTGATCGCCTATGCAGACTTCATCGCCCACCTTGGCGAAGCCGGCGCGCAGAGTGCCGGCAAGCTACGCCTCGAAGGCAAAGAGTACATCGTCAAGGATGGGGATGTGATGCATTTTAGGTTTAACGTCTAGGCGTCAGCTCGCTGACGACTTGGCGCTAAGCCTTTAGCCCCTTCACCTTCGGCATCACTTCCTCCGCCAGCATCTGCATCGAGTCACGCCAGGCTTCGGCGTGGTCGATGTAATCGGTGCCGAGCATCACGAGCGTGCCGAAGCCGCCGAGCTCATGATGGGTCGCAGCGATTTTTTCCGCGACCGTGGCCGGGGTGCCGATTAACCAATTGTGTTGCGCGAGATATTCGACGGTGACATCGCTATCTGGCACCGCCTGATCGTGTTTCAGGAATGGCAGGTAGTTGAAATCGCGGAACAGCGGTAGCAAGTGCTCGTTCCAGAGGCGACCCAAGCCGCCGTGCACCGCAAGCTTCCAGGCCGCAGCTTCAGTTTCTGCCACGCACACTTCACGACTCACCCGCCATAAATTGCGGTCGGCCACCCTGCCCACCGACTCGGCGCCGGCGACCACCGAGTCCCAGTGGCCGCGCAC
>JANOVQ010000368.1:0-22455 GCA_031417495.1 Pseudomonadota bacterium
GCTGGCAGCGGCGAGTTCAGTTGCCGCCTTACAGGCGCGGCTTGACCATGTTGGCTGCACGGTCTGGTTGCCCAGTCTCGACGATGTGGCGTTGATGGATGATCTGCCGGCGGACTGGAGCGTGAGTGCCGATAGCATTGCGTTGTGGCTGATGGCGCGCCTTGGCGGTACTCGGCTCGCGTTGATCAAAGCCAAACCAAGTGTGAATGGCGAGCACAGCGTACCTGAGCTGGCAGCAAGCGGAGTGGTTGATCCGTTCTTTCCGAGCCTATACGTGCGCGTCGCTGGTCGCCTCGAAATCTTCGACCGCCGTGAGATGGCTCGCTTTGCATCGACGCTTGAGCATTCTTGTAGGTTGGGGTGAGCGAAGCGAACCCCAACGAAAATGGCCCGCTTGAGATTAAAAAAAGCCGGTGATCGGATACCCGATCACCGGCCAATGCAGTGCGCTTAGCTCCATTCGAGGAGGTCTGGTCTAATGCCCAATTAGTCCCAGCTAAGCGCGCCGCCAGTCTGATACTCCGTCACCCGTGTTTCGAAAAAATTCTTTTCTTTCTTGAGGTCAATGACCTCGCTCATCCACGGGAACGGATTGGTTGCTCCAGGGTATTGCTCGGACAACCCGATTTGCGCACACCGTCGATTGGCGATGTAGTGCAGATACTCCTCGAACATGTTTGCGTTCAAACCAAGAATTCCGCGCGGCATCGTGTCCTGTGCATAACGGATCTCGAAGGCGATCGCATCCGTGATTAAAGTCGCAATTTCGCGTTGGAAGTCCTCAGTCCACAAGTGTGGGTTCTCCACCTTGATTTGATTGATGACATCGATGCCAAAATTCATGTGCATCGATTCATCACGCAGGATGTACTGAAACTGCTCAGCAACCCCGGTCATCTTATTGCGCCGACCCATCGACAGGACCTGCACGAAGCCGACATAGAAGAAGATTCCCTCGAACACCACATAGAACGCGATCAGATCGCGCAGCAGACGTTGATCGGCTGCCGGGGTGCCAGTGCGAAAGGAGGGATCGCCCAGACTTTCCGTGAAGCGCATTGCCCAGGAAGCTTTGTCGTGCACCGCAGGGATTTCGCGGTACATATTGAAAATCTCGGCCTCGTCGAGACCCAAGCTTTCTATGCAGTACTGGTAGGCATGGGTGTGCAGTGCCTCTTCGAACGCCTGTCGCAACAAATACTGACGGCACTCGGGATTGGTAATTAAACGATAGACCGCCAGCACCAGATTATTTGCGACCAGGGAATCCGCAGTCGAGAAAAATCCAAGGTTACGCTTGATCACCTGACGTTCGTCGTCGGTCAGCCCATCGCGGCTTTTCCACAGTGCGATGTCGGCGGTCATGTTGATTTCCTGCGGCATCCAGTGGTTAGCGCAGGCGTTCAAATATTTCTGCCAGGCCCACTTGTACTTGAACGGGACCAGTTGGTTGAGATCGGCACGACAGTTGATCATTTGCTTGTCATCAACGGCGAGCCGCCGCGCGCCGAACTCGACCTGCTCCAACCCGGTTGCACCGGATAGCGCGGTTGGCGCTGACACTGGCGCTAAACGTGCACTCTCGCGGTCTTCTTCGATCTGCTGCAAAGTCGCTAACGCCTCCGAGGCGAGCATTGCTCGCGTGAATCCGGTGGTCGGCGCCTGCTTGAACTTCGCGACTGGATCATCCCAATTCAACATACTTTCCCTTTGTAATGCTTAGCTTTGCGCTGCACTGATTTTGCTTAACAAGTTCGATTGATTAATGGGATAGCGTTACTGACAGGCTTCGCATTCGGGATCGAGTAGCGAACACACTTGCGGGGCGTCCGCAGTGATCGATGCCTGGTACACCGCATTCAATTTGCCGTCACTCAAGGTGCTCTTCTCTACATGCGTTGCACCCATCGTGCGCAGGTAGTAAGTCGTCTTCAAGCCACGCACCCAGGCCAGCTTGTAGAGATTGTCGAGTTTGGTGCCATTCGGTTCGGCTAAATACAGATTCAAGGATTGCGCCTGGTCCAACCATTTTTGGCGGCGTGAACCCGCTTCGACCAGCCAGCGCGGATCGATCTCGAAGGCCGTGGCATACAGTTCCTTCAGTTCGGGCGGAATGCGATCAATTTGGGCGACGCTACCGTCGTAGTACTTCAAATCGTTCACCATCACCTCGTCCCACAGGCCGCGCTGCTTGAGATCCTGCACGAGGAACATGTTGATGACGGTAAACTCTCCCGACAGATTCGATTTCACGAATAAATTCTGATAGGTCGGCTCAATGGACTGCGCGACCCCGCAAATATTCGAGATGGTGGCCGTTGGTGCGATGGCCATACAGTTCGAGTTGCGCATGCCGACTTTCTTCACGCGCTGGCGCAGGCTGTCCCATTCCAGGGTTGAGCTGCGATCAACTTCCAGGTAACCGCCGCGACCTTTTTCCAACAGTTCAAGGGAGTCGTGCGGCAGGATGCCACGGCTCCATAACGAGCCTTCGAAACTGGCATACGCACCGCGTTCAGCGGCCAGATTGGTGGAAGCCTTGATTGAAAAATAGCTCACCGCTTCCATTGAGCGATCCGCGAACTCAATCGCTGCGGGTGCCGCATAAGGGATGCGTAATTGATATAAGCAATCCTGGAAGCCCATGATGCCGAGTCCGACCGGACGGTGGCGCAGATTCGAGGCGCGCGCGGTCGGTACGCTGTAGAAGTTATAATCGATCACGTTATCCAGCATGCGCATGGCGACCGAAATTGTCTGTTCAAGCTTGTGCAAATCGAGGCCGTGTTCGGACACGTGCTGGGCCAGATTTACCGAGCCCAAATTGCACACCGCTATCTCGTGCCCAGGTGAAGTATTGAGGGTGATTTCCGTACACAGGTTCGAGCTGTGCACCACCCCGATGTGCTGCTGCGGTGAGCGCATATTGGCGGGGTCTTTGAAGGTGATCCACGGATGCCCCGTTTCGTAGAGCATGGCCAACATGCGGCGCCAGAGATCGACTGCGCGAATTTTCTTGCTGTTACGGATTTCGCCGCGCGCCGCTTTTTGCTCGTAATGCACGTAACGCCGCTCGAACTCCACCCCGTACATATCGTGAATATCCGGGACATCGTCCGGTGAGAACAAAGTCCATTCGCTGTCTTCGCAGACGCGCTTCATGAATAGATCGGGGACCCAGTTGGCCGTGTTCATGTCGTGCGTGCGGCGTCGGTCGTCGCCGGTGTTTTTCCGCAGATCGACAAATTCTTCGATGTCCATGTGCCAGGTTTCAAGATAGGCGCAGACGGCACCTTTGCGCTTGCCGCCCTGGTTCACTGCGACTGCCGTGTCATTGGCGACTTTGAGGAACGGCACCACACCCTGCGATTTGCCGTTGGTTCCTTTGATATGCGCGCCCATACCGCGCACTGGGGTCCAATCGTTGCCCAGGCCACCCGCAAATTTAGAGAGCAGCGCATTGTCTTTGATGGCGCCGAAGATTCCGTCGAGATCGTCGGGCACGGAAGTCAGATAGCACGAGGACAACTGTGGGCGAAGCGTGCCCGAGTTGAACAAGGTTGGCGTGCTGCTCATGAAATCGAAGGTGGAGAGCAGATCGTAGAACTTGATCGCCCATTCCTCGGGTTCAATTTCATTAATTGCCAAACCCATTGCCACGCGCATGAAGAATACCTGCGGGAGCTCGAAGCGCGTGTCGTCGTATTGCAGGAAATAGCGGTCGTAGAGGGTCTGCAAGCCGAGATAGGTGAATTTGAAATCCCGGTCGGCCTTGATGGCGTGGCCGAGGCGCTTGAGATCGTAGTTGCCGAGCCGTGGATCCATGAGCTCTAAATCGATCGCGCGCTTAACATAGCTTTCGAAGTAATGCGGATAGCGTTCCGCCATCTCGTGCTGGGTAGCGTTGTCGATGTGGTTGCCCACATAGGTCAATGCTTCGTTGCGCAGCGCATCAAGCAACATGCGCGCGGCGACCCAGGTGTAATTCGGTTCGCGTTCGATGAACGTTCGCGCGCTCATGACTAACGCTTTGGAGACGTCGGCCTCTGCCACCCCATCGAACAAGGAGCGCATCGTTTCGGCCAGCACCAGATTCGGATCGGTATTTTCGATGTCCTGGCAGGCCTCCGCGACAATCCGGGTTAGCCGCACGACGTCGAGCGCGACCCGCACACCATCTTTGCGGGTGACCGAAAGGGTGGTGTGCTGGGAGTCATTGGTGTCGGTGGTCGACCCGTGCTTACGCAGTCGCTCGCGCGTGCGCTCTTCGCGGTACAACACATACGCCCGCGCGATTTTATGCTGCTCACCGCGCATCAACGCGAGCTCGACCTGATCCTGAATGTCTTCAATGTGAATCGCGCCGCCGGTCGGCATCCGCCGCGTGATCGCGTGGACCACCGACTGCGCCAGTTCAGCCACCGTTTCGTGCACACGGGTTGAGGCGGCGGCATTGCCGCCTTCAACGGCTAGGAAGGCCTTGGTCATCGCAATCTTGATTTTGTCGCCATCAAACACCGTCACCTTGCCGTTGCGTCGGATGACTTTGTATTCGCCAGGGGCAGTCGCAGCGAGTTCTGTTTGGGTGGCAGCTGCTGCCGAGTCCGGTGACCAAAAACTCCGGGCAGGACCACGGACAACGGTGGATTTTTCCAGCTCCATGCAGACTCCTCTGTGCGGGAAAAGCGGTTAATAACGACCCTGTGACCGGGCTTCCGAAGTTTTTTATGAACGTCGTGTAAGCGATTGTATAGCACCACAATACCATGTGGTCAAGACGCGATTGAACCACAAGATGGTGTGGATTGTCTTGTGCGATGCGAGACAAGGATGGGGCCTCGTTGAGGCTCCTTTCGAGGAGGCCAAAATGAAGCCGAGGGAGATCAGGTGCTTACCCAAAAATCGCTTAATTTTTAGGCGCCACCGGTGCGCGCATTCCGACGCTCGGCGCGACCGCTTTTATTTTTTTCTTAGAGCGCGGCGCGGAGATAGATTGGCAGGGCCAGTTCCGGCGCTTGTCCGCGACCCGCGCGGATTTCGATTGCAGCCAGCGCGGCCACATCGCGCGCACGCGGATAACGACAGTTAGCGTGTTCAATTGCATCGGGCGCGAGTCGCGCAGCTTCACTTGCCGAGAGCACTTCAAAGCCGCGTCCGACCACGCCCCAGGGGCGTGGCAAGAGGACGAAAATATCCGCGGACTGCGTGACGCGATCAGCTTGCCTGATCACCATTGGTTCGGCGTCGTCGCGCGCGCTGTAGGATCCCCAATACAGCTCGCCACGGCGCGCGTCGAGCATCGCCAGTTGATGACGCAGTCCGCTTAGGCGCCATCCTCCAAAGGCCAGTGCAGCCAGACTTGAAATCGGCACCAGCGGCAAATCGTGCGCCAAGGCGATGCCATGCGCCGCACTGGCCGCGACGCGCACGCCAGTGAAGGCGCCAGGCCCGGCGCCAAACGAGATGCCGTCGAGTTGCGCGAGCGCGAGGCCGCTGGCGGCGCGTACTTCCTCGCATAACGGCAGTAACACTTCGGTATGGCGCGCCGGACTGGCTACATGGCGCTCGAAGATCTGTCCATCACACCAGAGCGCGACCGAGCAATAATCACCGCACGTTTCGAGGGCGAGCAGATTCACGCCGCGCTCGGGGCGCAAGGCAACGCCCGCGGTCGGCAGCACCAGGCGTCCTCGCTATACTGCGGCAATGTTCACTCCCGTCGAATTTTTCATTGCGTGGCGTTATACCAGAGCGCAGCGTCGAACTCAGTTGGTTTCGCTGATCTCCGCCATCTCGATACTGGGTGTTGCACTCGGCATCGCGGCGCTAATTACGATTTTGTCGATCATGAATGGGTTTGAACACGAAATGCGTGACCGTCTCTTGGGCATGACGGCGCATCTCGATTTACGTGCGCGCGACGGCGCGCTCCGCGACTGGCCTGCCGTCGCGGCGGAAGTCGCGGCTTTGCCGGAAGTCACCGGCTGGGCGCCTTATATCGAGGGGCAGGCCTTGCTAACGAGATTTAATGCGGTGCAGGGCGCGCAGGTGCGCGGCATTGATCCGGCGCGCGAAACGACCATCAGTGTGCTTGGCGCACACCTGCGAGAGGGGAGTTTGGCGGCGTTGCAGCCCGCTCAGTTTCGGGTAATCGTGGGGCGTGGCATCGCGGATGCGCTAAGCCTCTCGGTGGGTGACGATGTCATGCTCGTGCTCGCAGAACCTTTGCGCACAGCGTCCGGTATGCTGCCGCGACTCAAACGGTTTCAGGTCGCAGGGATCTTCGAAGCAGGCGTGCAGGAGTTCGATTCGGGGACAGTTTTCGTGCATCTCGAAGACGCCCAGCGGGTGTTTCGCCGTTACCAAGGCGTGGATGGTTTGAGCTTCAAATTACAGGACCCGTTCATGGTCGATGCCGTGAGTGCGCGGTTGCGGCTGACCGCCACGACGCAGACCGTAGTGAAGTTGCCGTGGACCTCCAGTCACACGAATTTATTTCGCGCGCTAGCGACCGAGAAAATCGTGATGTTTGTGATCCTGCTCTTGAGCGTGGCCGTGGCGGCGTTCAATTTGGTCTCGACGTTAGTGATGGTGGTGACTGAGAAATCGAGCGAAATCGCGATTCTGCAAACCTTAGGTTTGACGCCACGCCAGGTCCTCAAAATTTTCTTTGCCCAAGGCGCGCTGATCGGCGCGGCAGGCGTCAGCGTCGGCGCTGCCGCGGGCGTTTTACTGGCACGCCACATCGAAACCATCATTGCGTGGTTAGAGGCGGTCTTAGGTTTTAAGATTCTCGCGCCGGACGTGTACTACATCAGCCGGATTCCGGCTGATCTGCACCCGCGCGATGTGGTCTTCACGTTAGTGTTTTCAATTGTGTTGTGCCTCGTCGCACCGCTGTATCCGGCATGGTTGGCGAGTCGTACCCGGCCTGCGGAGGTGTTGCGCTATGAATAAATTCAGGGCCATCAATTTTGGGTGCGGGAATTTCATCACATGAACGACACGGCACCTGTGATTAGTGCGCGCGATGTGACCAAGCGTTATGTCGATGGAGAGTTGGATGTAGCGGTGTTGACCGGCGTAAATTTTGCCGTGCGCGCAGGGGAGAGTGTGGCCATCCTTGGCGTATCGGGATCTGGCAAGAGCACGCTGTTGCATCTGCTCGGCGGCCTTGAGTCGCCTACCACGGGCGAGATTCGTTGTGGTGATCAGATTTTGAGCGCGCTTGATGAGCGGGCACGTGGTCGTGTGCGTAATCGTATGCTGGGATTCATTTATCAGTTTCATCACCTGCTTCCAGAATTCAGCGCGTTGGAAAACATCGCGATGCCGGTGCTGATCGGCGGTGCCACGGCCAGCGAGGCGCGTTCCCGGGCGCACACGTTGCTGGACAAAGTAGGCCTTGCGCATCGCGCGCAACATAGGCCGGCGGAATTGTCGGGCGGTGAACGACAGCGCGTGGCCATTGCTCGCGCATTGGTGATGGCGCCGCGCTGTGTGTTAGCCGATGAACCGACCGGCAATCTTGATGAAGGGACCGCGCGCAGCGTGCTTGAGACGATGCTGGCCTTAAAGCGTGACTCGGGCACGGCGCTGCTCGTCGTGACACATGATCGCCGGATCGCCGCCCAGCTGGATCGCGTAGTGGAGCTCCGTGGCGGTCAGTTATTTGAGGTGCCCTTTAGCCAGCTTGCCAGCTAATATGCGCCACTGGCCACTCCCACGAGTGGCCAGGACCAGGACGGTCCTTCTGCGCTGTGCTTACGTCAAGGATGACGATCATGCGAAATTCTCTTGCCGCCTGGTGCTGCGGTATCTTGCTGGTTCAGCTGTGGCCCTGGTTGCCGGGCGCGCCTGTACGTCTTGTTCTCATAGGCTTGGCGATCCTGTGCTGGCAACACCGCCATTTGCGCGTGCTTACGTGGTGTCTGCTCGGGTGTTGCTGGGCAATTTGGCGCGCCGATAGTGCGCTTGCGGAACGCGTGCCGGGCAATCTCGTAGGCACTGCGGTACAAATTTCTGGGGTCATTAAGGAATTGCCCGAGCTGCAGGCGAGGAATGTGCGCTTTCTGCTGGAGGCGGTCTCCTCTACGCGACGCCGCCCTTGGCCGAACGGACATCAACAACTGCAGCTAACGGCCTATGCGCCTTCCTTCGCGGTCGAGGCAGGCATGGTGTGCACCCTCTATGTGCGGCTGCGCGAGCCACGCGGACTCCGTAGTCCTGGTGCGTTTGATGCAGAACGCTGGTACTTCGGCAATGGTATCGATGCGCTCGGCTATATCGTCGCGCATCCCGCGAATCACTGCGCCATCACGCACCCCTATTCCATCGCTCGCCTGCGGCACACCGTGGAGCGCGCGATTTCCACACAGGTCGCCGATCCGGCGACAGCCTCGGTGTTGGCGGCGCTTGCAGTGGGCGCGCGCGCTAGCATCGCGGACGAACAATGGCAGGTCCTCCGCAACACGGGGGTGGTGCATCTGATCTCCGTTTCAGGATTACACGTGGCGATGGTCGCCTTCGGCGCCTTCGTGCTCGCGCGGTGGCTGAACGCGGCCGTCGCAATAATCTTGCGCCGCGAGCCCGATCCGCGCGTCGCCGCCGGCTGCGCCTTGTGCCTCGCTGCAGGTTACTCGTTAGTGGCCGGCTTTTCAGTGCCGACGCAGCGCACACTTCTGATGATCGCGTTCGCCTTGCACAATAAGCTGCAAGCGCAGCCTATTTTTTCGCTCGATTCATTGTTGCTGGCGGCTGCGATCTTGTTGTTCGCCGCACCCACGATGTCGCTAACTTTAAGCTTTTGGTTGTCCTTTGGCGCCATCGGACTGCTTCTCGTCCTTGCTCAGTTACGGGGTGACGGCGGTTGGCGACAGCGTTGGATCGATGTGCATTTTGTGTTGGCATGGCTTTTTGCACCGATGTTGGCGTACGCCTTTCAGACGGTGCCGCTTGCCTCGCCACTCGCAAATATCCTCGCCATTCCGCTGGTGACATTGCTGATCGTTCCGCTCACCTTGGTCGGTGCTGGGAGCATCGCAGTGGCCGCACCTCTCAGTACCTTCTGTTGGGCGCTGGCTGCGTTCCTGTGGCACGGGCTGTGGCGCTATCTCGGGTGGCTCGCTGACTGGTTGCCGCCCCTCACCGTGCCCTACCAACCAACCTTGAATCTTGCGCTGGTGAGTACTGTGGCCTCGATTCTATTGGTCGCGCCGTGGCGTGCCCCGCGCAGATGGCTGCCAGCGGCGGTCTTGGGTCTTTTTTTTCTGCGCCCGGAACCCGCGCTACAGAGCGGCGAATTCACGCTAACGATGCTCGATGTCGGGCAGGGCCTCAGCGTGGTGGTGAGCACCGCGCAGCATGTGTTGGTGTATGACACGGGAGCGCGCTTTATGAGCGGGGGCGATATGGGCAGCGCAGTGCTCGTGCCCTATTTGCGCGCCCGAGGCTTCAGACGCGTTGATCGTCTAGTGGTGAGTCACGGCGATAACGATCACGCGGGCGGGGCCCGGGCGCTAGCGAATGCCCTGCCTATCGATACGCTGTTAGCGAGCGATCGCCACTCACTCGCCACGCTGCCGGCGCGCCGCGCGGCGCGCTGTCAGGCGGGTCAACATTGGGCGTGGGATGGGGTGGCCTTTGAGATTATTCATCCAGGCGAGTCCCTCGCCGGTGCGGAAAACGATCAGTCCTGTGTCTTGCGTATTCACGCGTCGGTTGGCACAGCGTTGTTAACCGGCGATATCTCCGTCACCGCAGAGCGGGCGTTGCTGGACGCGGGAACTCCACTCGGGGCCGACTTGCTGGTGGTTCCCCACCATGGCAGTCGGTCTTCATCCAGCAGCGCATTCATTGCTGCAGTGGCGCCGCGTTATGCGCTGTTCTCAGCCGGATATCACAATCGATTCAAGCATCCGTCGCCAGAAATCGTGCAACGCTACCGCCGGCAGAAGGTTTCCTGTCTCGCAAGCGCGACTGAAGGCACCGTCAGCGTGCGCTTCGGGCGCGCGGCGATCACGCGCGACAGTGCGCGGCGCACACACCGCCGGTATTGGGATTTTGAGTGACGCTCGCACGGTGCACCCTTCCCGCCGCTGGCTGGGTCTGATAACTTCTTGGCCCGCCAAAGGTTCTCCAGATAAGAGGAACAAACGCACCGTGTTCGAAATTATTAAGGCCGGCGGCTGGGTGATGTTCCCAATTCTGCTGGGCTCCGTTGTCGCGACTGCAATAATCGCCGAGCGGTTTTGGTCACTTCAAGCCAAACGCGTGACCCCCGCGAATCTTGTTGCGCAAGTTTGGCAGTGGCTACGCTCAGGCAAGCTCGACGACAAAAAAATTCAGAACTTGCGACTCGCCTCGCCGCTTGGGAGAGTCCTCGCTGCGGGGCTCATAAATCGTCGGCATGAACGGGCGATAATTAAAGAGGGGATCGAGGAAGCCGGGCGCCACGTTGCCTATGACCTTGAGCGCTATCTAAACACGCTCGGCACGATTGCTGCGATCTCCCCCTTGATGGGCTTGCTGGGCACAGTCTTCGGCATGATCAAAATGTTCGCAGCGCTCAAAACGCATGGCGTGGGAGATCCGAGCGCATTGTCCGGCGGCATTGCAGAGGCCTTGATAACCACCGCCGCCGGGCTGACCGTCGCCATTCCAGCGCTGTATTTTTATCGCTTTTTCCGTGGTCGCGTGGATGCGCTGGTGATTACCATGGAGCAGGAAGCGTTGAAATTAGTTGAAGTGCTGCATGGCGAACGCGAACAGGATCAAGCGCCGTGAATTTTAAGACGCGGCGCCAGGACGACATCGAAGTCAACATCACTTCTCTCATCGATGTGGTGCTGTTGCTGCTGATTTTTTTTATGGTCTCGACCCGCTTTGTGGATGAATCAAAAATCGATTTGCAGTTACCGTCGGCCAGTGAACATCCGGTGGCGAGCGAACCGGATGCGATTGAAATCGTGATCGACAAGCGTGGGCAATTCTTCATCAATGGAAAGGCCCTGGTGAACGGACAGATTGCCACCCTGCAGCAGGCCTTGCAGGAAATTAAAGCGCAAACCAAGGATCCGATGGTGATTATCAGTGCTGATCGCGAAACTGCCTTTCAAGCGGCAGTCGACGCGATGGACGCGGCCCGTGCGGTCGGGCTTTATCGCGTGACCTTTCCAACGGCCCGCCGCACGCCTGACTAAGGCGTCGATCAGCGCCCGCGCAATCCTCATGCTTCGTTACGCGCTTGAAAATTTTGTTAACGAAATCTGGTATGGCAAACATCCCGCCTCTGCTGTGCTGGTGCCGATTTCGTTGCTCTATCGAGCCGCGGTTCGGTTGCGCCGAAGCGCGTATCGCAACGGGGTGATGACGACTTATCGGGCGCGCGTGCCGGTGATTGTGGTAGGCAATTTAACTGCCGGCGGGACAGGCAAGACGCCCCTGGTGATTTGGCTGGCAGGCTATTTGAAGTCGCTCGGTTACCAGCCGGGCGTCATCGCGAGAGGGTATGGCGGGCGCGCCAGCCAATGGCCGCAACAAGTGCGCGCAGATAGCGATCCTCACGCGGTGGGGGATGAAGCGATTGTGATCGCACGCCGTACGCACTGCCCAGTCGCGGTTGGCCCGCGACGTCGCGACTGTGCCGAGGCGCTCCTGGAGCACGCCATCTGCGACATCCTTATCAGCGATGATGGTCTGCAGCACTATGGGCTTGAGCGCGACATCGAAATCGCGGTCATCGATGGTGTGCGGCGCTACGGCAATGGGCGCTGCCTGCCAGCCGGACCCTTGCGCGAACCCGTCCAGCGCAAGCGTGAAGTCGATATGGTGGTGACCAACGGACACGCTGGACGTGGCGAATTCGCGATGAAGTATGTGGCGACCCACGCGGTCTCTTTGGCTCACCCCGGGCGGGCGGCAGAATTTGCATCGTTTGCCAGCGAAGCAGTGCACGGCGTGGCGGGCATCGGCAATCCTGAGCGATTTTTCGCGACCTTGCGCGGGAAGGGTTTGAAGGTACTCCCGCACCCATTTCCCGATCACCATGTTTACCGCCCTGCGGATCTGGAGTTCGGTGATGAGTTGCCAGTCCTGATGACGGAAAAAGACGCGGTTAAATGCGAAGCTTTCGCGTCCGCGCGCTGCTGGGCGGTGCCGGTCACGGCCGAGCTGCCGGAAGTGTTTGCGACGCGCCTGGAAACCCACCTAGCGAGAGTAAAAAATGGACAAGAGACTGCTTGATCTGCTGGTTTGTCCGGTTACCAAAGGTCCGCTTATTTACGATAAGGCACGCGGTGAATTGATCTCGCGGGCGGCGCGCCTCGCGTTTCCGATTCGTGATGACATTCCCATTATGTTGGAGGAGGAAGCGCGCGAACTGACCGAAGAAGATTTGGAGCGCTTTGCTCGGTGAAATTTAAGGTCTACATCCCGGCGCGTTTCGCCTCAACTCGGCTGCCTGGAAAGATGCTCCGCCTAATTGCCGGCAAACCGATGCTCCAGCACGTGTATGAACGTGCCGGTCAAAGTGGCGCAATGGAGGTAGTCATTGCGACCGATGATGAGCGAATTGCGCGGGTTGCACAGGGCTTCGGTGCGCAGGTTTGCATGACCTCGGTGCTCCACGAATCGGGCACCGATCGAATCGCTGAAGCGGTCGCGACCCGTCAGGAAGCCGCGGATGCAGTTATCGTGAATCTGCAAGGCGACGAACCCACGATGCCGCCTGCAGTGATTCGCCAGATTGCCACGCTGGTCGCGGACGTAAATAACGTGGAAATAGCCACGGTCTGCGAACCGCTCACCACTGAAGACGATTGGCGTGATCCCAACCAGGTGAAAGTTTTGCGTGACGCGAATGATCGTGCCCTGTATTTCAGCCGTGCCCCGCTCCCTTTCGCGCGCGAACCCACTGGGCAGTGGCGGGGCGGGCGCGATTACCGGCGGCATGTCGGCCTCTATGCCTATCGGGTGGCGTATCTCAGGCACTTTGTGGCGCTACCACCGCATCCGCTTGAACTTGCCGAGCGCCTTGAGCAGTTGCGCGCCCTAGCAGATGGTGCACGCATCCAAGTGCCGGATGCACTGGCTGTGTGCGGCGTGGGGATTGATACGCCGGCTGATCTCGCGCGCGTCGAAGCAGAATTTCGCGCCACGGGGCGCTGACGTGAAGCCAATGCGACGGATTCTATTTGTGTGCACAGGGAACTTGTGTCGTTCACCGTTGGCGGAGGGCTTGCTGGCGCGCGCGCTCGAAGAGCGCGGCCTCAGCACGGCATTTCAGCTTGATTCGGCCGGTACGCATGCGCGAGTCGGCGCACCACCTGATCCCTTGGCGATTGCAGTGGCGAGCGACTATGGGGCGGATATCAGTAGCCAGCGTGCGCGCCTGGTGACGGCGGACGACTTCCGGGATTTTGATCAAATAGTGGCGCTCGACCTCGCTCATCTCGACTATCTGCGCTTTATGCAGCCGGCGTCCCCCACGGCGCGACTGAGATTGTTGCTTGCGGGGATGGCAGGCTCGGGTGATGCCGAAGTGCCCGATCCTTACGGTGGGGATCGCCGCGATTTTGAGTACGCCGCGCGCCTGATCGATGCCGGTGTGCGTCGCCTAGTGGAGGAACTTGTGGAAGGCGCTGGCGCCTAGGTGGAGATGGAGGCAGGCGGGAATGACTATTTGCCGGTGATGACTAGCGCTCGCGAAAGGTGATCCGGCCCTTGGTGAGATCATAGGGGGTTAATTCCACCACTACGCTGTCACCAGTCAGAATTCGAATGTAGTTTTTGCGCATTTTGCCCGAGATATGGGCAGTCACGATGTGGCCGTTTTCAAGTTGAACCCGGAACATGGTGTTGGGCAGGGTTTCCACCACCTTGCCCTGCATTTCAATGTGGTCTTCTTTCGCCATGCGTGAAGTTATCGCTTTCTTGTGAGTGGTTGCCGGAGGTGGCTCGCGAACGCCTCGACCACTGGAGGAAACGGGCAGAGCGGCCGCAAGCGGCTAATTGTGCCTGATGGGTCTGGTGGGGTAAAGCTGAGTTACCTTTGGTTTAGGCCTCACGCTGCCATTCGCCAGCGCGCAAGTACTCCAGGGGCCGATATTCGTCCTTGTAAGACATCTTCTGGCAGTCATCGATCCAATACCCAAGATAGAGCCAGCGCAGCTGGAGCGCGCGCGCGAGTTCTATTTGCTTAAGAATCGCTAAGCGGCCGAGGCTGCGCGCACTCTCCTGTGGATCGAAGAAGGTGTAAACCGCCGAAAGGCCGTCTTCGAGATGATCGACCACGGCGACCGCCAGTAGTCGCGAATTCGCGCGAAATTCATAGAACACCGTATCAGCCCAGCCCGCAGTCAGGAATTCGAGATAACTTTCGGGTTCTGGGTTCTCCATGCTGCCACCCGCGTGGCGCGCCGCGATGTAACGCTCATACAACGCGTAATGTTCAGATTGAAACACCGGCGCTTTGGGAATCAGGGTGATATCGGTATTCGCCTGCAAGGTTCGGCGCTGGGCACGTCGTACGCTGAACTCATCCACCGGGACGCGCACTGGCACACAGGCGTTGCAGGTCGGGCATTGCGGGCGATAGACGTGATCTCCACTGCGCCGAAAGCCATGTTGCGACAGCGCGGTGTAGGTACGAACATTTGGGCGCCGGCGCGGATCAACGAAAATCGTCACGGCGTTACGCCCTGGCAGATAGCCGCATTTGTGAGGCGGCGTCAGAAAGAAGCCCAAATTGGGTCGCGGCGGTTGGGTCATATCACGCGGACTCCCTCCGCAGATTCTTGCCAGGCATCGTTGGCGACGGTGCAGGGATTATCCGCTGCGTTCAGCAATTCACAAAACCTCTGTCGCGCAATATTTTCCGCGCCCAGCGTTTGCAGATGAGGGTTCGCCACTTGACAGTCGAGGAGCTGGTAGCCCCAAGCCGCAAGCCGTCGGCAGAGCGCATAGAGCGCGACTTTTGAGCCGTCGGTGACTTTGCTGAACATCGATTCACCGCAAAAAATATTGCCAACCGCAACACCATAAACGCCGCCCGCAAGCTCGCCGTCCAGCCAGCATTCCACGGAGTGCGCAAGCCCCTGGCGATGCAGTGCGTTATAAGCCTGGATCATCTCAGCGCTTAGCCAGGTGCCAGTGGCGTTCGCGCGTGGTGCAGCACAAGCCGCGATTACCTGGGCAAATGCACGATCAATCGTGATGCACCATGGGTGCTTCCGCAAGGTCCTACGCAGACTCTGCGACACATGAAATTTGCGGGGCCAGATAATCGCCCGTGGATCTGGTGACCACCACAGGATGGGCTGTCCCAGCGAGTACCAGGGGAATATGCCCTGCTGATAGGCCGCGCGTAAGGTGCTGGAATTCAAGGTGCCGCCCACCGCGAGGAGTCCATTCGGTTCGTGTAGGGCGAGGGATGGCGCGGGAAAGATGGCGCTTAGAGTCTGCGTGGCCGGACAAAAGAAATGCGCCGGATCATTCATTGGTCCGCTTCACGATAGGCCAATTGGCCTTCGAGACCGCTCACGTAATCGTCGATATGAGCGCGCTCTCGAGTACAGAAATCTGCCACTGCTCGCCGGAACCCGGGATCTCGAATCCAATGCGCGGACCAGGTTTTCACGGGATTAAAGCCACGTGAAATTTTATGCTCGCCCTGCGCGCCAGCGTCCACGCGGGCGAGTCCGTGGCGAATGCAGTAATCGATCGTCTGGTAGTAACAAAGTTCAAAATGCAGATTCTTAACGAAGCGCTTGCAGCCCCAATGACGACCGAACAAGGTATCCGCGCCGCGTAGTGCGAACGCGCCAGCGACATATTCGGTCGCGGCACGTGCCATGAACAGGACCGGGATTGCAGCCTGGCTGGCCGACAAATGCTTGAAGAAATCCGCAGTGAATCTGGGCGAGCCCCATTTGCGATCAAAGGTATCGCAATAGAACTGGTAGAAAACGTCCCACAACGGTTCCGTAATCTGCTGGCCTTCGAAGACTTCAATTTCAATGCCGGCGGCTGCAACGTCGCGTCGCTCGCGCCGAATTTCCTTGCGTCGCTTCGACGTCAAAGTCGCCAGAAAGCCCTCAAAATCGCGATATTCCTGATTGAACCAATGATACTGACAGCCCTCGCGCAGGATGATTCCGGGATGTTCAAACTCGGCGAGTTGCCGGTCGGCTGGGAACAGACAATGCCACGACGATAGTTGATTGTCCTGCACAAGTTGAATCGCAGATTTGACTAAGGACGCGGCGGTCGCTGCGGGAGCGTCGTTGGCCAGCAAGAGACGCGAGCCGGTCACCGGCGTGAAGGGGACGGCCGTGACCAGCTTCGGATAGTAGCGTCCGCCAGCGCGCTCGTAGGCCTCGGCCCAGGCCCAATCGAAGACAAACTCGCCATACGAGTTGTCGCGCAGATACAGGGGCATGGCACCGACCAATTGGGTGTCTTCATAGGCGAGCAGATGACTGGACTGCCAGCCCTGACCTTCCAGGCAGCCATGCGCTTCCATGCCGTACAGCACCGCGTGGCTGAGGAACGGCTCACGGGCATCAACCAGCCTGTCCCAACTCGCGGCTGGAACAGCCTTCAAAGAGTGGGTTACAGCAATGTGCATCGCAACAGAGAAGGCGCGCGCGGCCGGCGAAAAAACTGCTTCGGGGCTGCGGTGGCGGGAGTAAGGCTAGCGCTCAAGAGCGTGAATTATCTGGACCACTCGTAAAAGATGGGAAAGGAGTCACCTTGTCCCCCCGGCCCCCAATTTCGGTAATCTTGCTTTGTCCGGATTTTTCGACGACATCGATGCGAATGACCGCGTGCATGGGGACGTAGATCCGACTTACGCCGGCGAACTCGGCCTTCAAGCTTTCTTCTGAAGGGTCCACGACGACCGAGCTTTTCTCTCCAAATAGAATTTGTTCAATTTCGACAAACCCGAGCATGCTGCCGTGGTTCACGTTGCTGGCATAGATTTCATAGACCTTCCCCTGGCCATGGAAAGTCACGCGATAAGTACTCTTCTTTTTCATTGAGGGATTTCTTGCGAAGGCCTGAAGCGGCGGGTGCGCCGATTCTAGTCGATGCAGCTCTGCTGCCGGAACCGGCACGTTCGATTCACCCGGTCACTCCCGCCAGCGCGACTCGGTCGGGCGCTCAGCTTCTGCTCGCCTGGTCCGCTTGCGCGAGAATCGTCCGCCTTCGGAACGAGGCATGGCCGCATGCTCCGTAGACGACCTTCGTTCGTTCTTTATCAAGTCACGAGATTGATTCTTTGTGCGGATTATTAAATTATTGAAATCAGCAAATTAGAAGTACTCTAAAGGTATTTCGATGAACTGCAGTATTTAAAAGTCAAAACTCCTCTAAGCCAATGAATAATTAAAATAAAAACGCACAGGGAGTGGTCGGATTTTTAGGCTGCTTCTAGCTGGTATTAAAGTAAAATCAGAAGTAGACTCTATTTGCAATTAATTACATAGAGTTAGCTAATTTTATTTGAGTAACTTAAGGAAGAAAGCGGCGTATGTCTCAGGCCATCAGAAGATCCCCCGCGCTCACCGATTCGAGCTTCTCGCTTCATTTCTGGCATCGGCTGCGAGAAGGTTTGTTCATTGTGTTCGGTGGCGCGGCGTTGTTCGTGCTTATTGCACTTTTTACCTACCACCAGGCCGACACTGGCTGGTCACGGACTGGCGACGGCAGTGATTTTATTCGCAACGCTGGTGGCTTGGTCGGCGCCTGGTTGGCAGATGTTCTGTTCGCCGTCCTCGGCAAGGTCGCGTTTCTGTTCCCCATCATGATCAGCTACGCCGGTTGGGCGTTGTACCAGGGCCGCAACGACGGTGCCCCGATCGACTATCCAGCTGTCGCGGTACGCGCCACTGGCTTCTTAATGGTCCTGCTGGCCAGCTGTGGCTTGATGTGGGCGCGCGCGCCGCTCCATCTTGTTTTTACGTCAGCACAGGGTGGTGGCATCGTCGGCGAGCTATTTGGACACGCGGTGCTCGGCAGTTGTGGCCGGCTCGGCGGGGTACTCGTCATGCTGGCGGCATTTTTCGCGGGGTTGACACTGTTCACCGGTGTTTCTTGGTTGCGGGTGATGGACCTCGTTGGCTACTGGTCCCTGCGCTTCCACGATCACGCACAGATTGGGGGGGAGTGGGCGCTGGATTATTGGCAAGGCCGACAAGCCAGACGGCAACGCGCGCACACCGTGCTGGAGGAGAATCTCAAACAGGAAACGCGGGTCCCGATCAGAATCGAGCCGAAGATCAGTGAGATCATCGCGAGCGAGCGGCCGGAGAAAGAAAAGCAGACGATCTTGTTCCAGGAATCCGTCGGGAATGCGCTGCCGACCCTAGCCCTACTCGACACGCCAAAACCAAGCGGTGCGGGATATTCGTCCGAGGCGTTGGAAGCGATGTCGCGGCTGGTCGAACTCAAACTCAAAGACTTCGGTATCGAGGCGGTCGTGGTTGCCGTGCTCCCGGGGCCGGTGATCACCCGATTTGAACTGATGCCGGCCCCAGGCATTAAAGCGAGTCGTATTACCGGGTTGTCGAAAGATCTTGCGCGCTCGCTTTCGACGGTGAGCGTTCGCGTAGTCGAAGTCATTCCTGGCAAATCGGTTATCGGACTCGAAATACCGAACGAGCGACGTGAAATCATCAGCTTGAGTGAAGTGCTGAAAGCGCGCGAATACGAAGATTGCGAGTCTCCGCTCACGTTGGCGCTCGGCAAGGATATCGCGGGCAAACCGGTGGTCGTCGACCTGGCGCGCATGCCTCATCTATTGGTCGCAGGGACCACGGGTTCGGGTAAGTCAGTCGCACTCAATGCGATGATCCTGAGCTTGCTGTACAAGGCGACCGCAGCTGAAGTTCGCTTGATCATGATCGATCCGAAAATGCTCGAGTTATCGGTCTATGAAGGGATCCCCAGCCTGTTGGCGCCGGTGGTAACCGATATGAAGGAGGCCGCTAATGCGCTCCGCTGGTGTGTGGCAGAAATGGAGCGGCGCTACCGCTTGATGTCCGCCCTGGGGGTGCGCAACTTGGGTGGCTACAACCGCAAGGTAATGGAAGCGCTGGCCGCCGGTACCCCCTTGCTGGATCCGTTGTTTGATGATCAGGAAGACGCGGCGGGGCCACCTGCGCTCGCGAATCTGCCGCACATTGTCGTCATCATCGATGAACTCGCGGACATGATGATGACGGTCGGCAAAAAGGTCGAAGAATTGATTGCGCGCCTGGCGCAAAAGGCGCGCGCCGCCGGCATCCATTTAATCCTCGCGACGCAACGCCCATCGGTGGATGTGATCACAGGTTTGATCAAAGCCAACATTCCCACGCGAATCGCTTTCCAGGTCTCCTCGCGAGTGGATTCGCGGACGATTCTCGATCAGATGGGCGCGGAAAATCTGCTCGGCCATGGCGACATGCTGTACTTACCGCCTGGCACTGCCACGCCGCAGCGAATTCACGGCGCGTTTGTCTCCGACCAGGAAGTGCACAAGGTGGTAGAGGAGTTGAAGGCACTTGGCGCGCCTGAATACGTCTCGGACATCCTGTTTGCAAGCCCAGAATTCAGCACGGGTGATGGCTTCAGCGACGGTGAAAACAGCGATGCAGGGAGTGAATCTGATGAACTCTACGACCAGGCCGTTCGCATCGTCACTGAATCGCGTCGTGCCTCGGTGTCCGGCATTCAACGGCGTCTCAAGATTGGCTACAACCGCGCCGCGCGCATGATGGAGGAAATGGAGCGCGCTGGAGTTGTGGGGCAATTGCAATCGAACGGCTCGCGCGATGTGCTCGCGCCACCGCCACCACCGCGTGATTAGAGAACGTACGGTGCGGCTTAAGGTTCTGTTTGTATTGATGCTGATTTCCGTGAATGTGCTGGCGGTCGAGGCGCCGTTGGAGGGGCGTCACCGGTTGGAAAAATTCCTCACCGGCCTGGTCACGCTTTCGGCCAAATTTGAACAACGGGTTTACGATGAGGCTGGCGCCTTGCTCGAGACCGCCACCGGTGATCTCAACCTTGCGCGGCCCGGCAAATTCTCCTGGGTTTATGTTTCGCCTTATCACCAGACGATCACCTCGGATGGCCATACGCTATGGCTTTATGACGAAGAGCTGGCGCAGGTCACGGTTAACGCGGTAGACGCCAACGCGGCAGGTTCGGCCGCGCAATTACTTGGCGCAGAGATGGATCTTGATACGCAGTACAAGATCACTGAAACCGGCCAGCGCGCGCAGGGACAGTGGATTAAGTTGATCCCGAAGATCGCAGGCCAACAATACACAGAAGTGGAAATAGGTCTGTCGCCAGAGACCTTATCGGCGATGCGCCTAACAGATAATCTGGGGCAGGTGACCGAATTGAGATTCTCGGACTTACAGCGAAATCCCGCGCTCGATGGGCAGCAGTTTGCGTTCAAGATTCCGCCCGGCGTTGATGTCGTGACGGGACCCAGTAGCAAGCCAGAATAGGCGCTGAGTCTCTCGGCGGCCACTTATCGCGCGTGACAACTCCACCCAATTTACAACCATTGGCGGAGCGACTGCGGCCGCAGTCGCTGGCAGACATCGTCGGTCAGGCGCACTTACTCGATCCCGACAAGCCCTTACGTTTCGCGCTGGAGAGCGGTGCGCTTCATTCGTTAGTTTTGTGGGGGCCGCCGGGCACTGGCAAAACTACCATTGCCAAGTTACTCGCGCGCATGACGACTTCCGAATTTCTCGAAGTATCGGCAGTCCTGAGTGGCGTGAAGGAAATCCGTGCGGCGGTCGAGAAAGCCGAGTTAGTCACGCGCACCAGCGGGCGGCGTACTGTCGTGTTTGTGGACGAAGTTCATCGCTTCAACAAAGCCCAGCAAGATGCCTTTCTGCCACATATCGAATCGGGCGTGATCATTTTTGTGGGGGCAACGACTGAGAATCCGGCCTTCGTGCTGAATAACGCTTTGCTCTCGCGTCTGCGTGTGTACGTCCTAAAAGCGCTCGATCATGCGGCACTGGTGCAGCTATTAGAACGCGCAGGTGCGGCCACGCAGGGCATCAGCGTCAGCGCCGAAGGCTTGAATAAACTCGCGCACGCCGCGGACGGTGATGCGCGGCGGGCGTTGAATCTGCTCGAACTCGCAGGCGAGCTCGCGAATGGCGCGCCGATCGATGACACCTTGGTCGCGACCGTAATCACTGGTGCTGGCGTGCGCCGCTTTGATCGCGGAGGCGACGAGTTTTATGATCAGATTTCAGCGCTGCATAAGTCCGTTCGTGGTTCAGATCCCGATGCTGCGCTCTATTGGTTCTCGCGTATGTTGGACGGCGGATGTGATCCGGAATACATCGCGCGCCGCATCCTGCGCATCGCGAGTGAAGATGTGGGTAATGCCGATCCACGTGCGCTCAGAATTGCCTTAGACGCTTGGGAGACCTTTGAGCGCCTGGGCGTACCGGAGGGCGAACTCGCGCTGGCCCAGGCCTTGGTTTATTGCGCCGTGGCGGCGAAGAGCAACGCTGTTTACACCGCGCTTGCAGCTGCGCGCAGTGATGTCGTCAGCGGTGGCTCGTTGTCAGTCCCCATGCATTTGCGCAACGCGCCGACCAAACTTGCGCGCACGCTTGGGCACGGTGACGGCTATCGCTACGATCACAATGAGGTCGGGGGCCACGCCCGTGGCCAAGGATATTTCCCGGATGAAATGTCGGCCCGTGAGTATTACGCGCCGGTTGAGCGCGGTTTGGAAATCCAGATCGCAGAAAAATTGCGCCGGTTGCGACAACCTAAACGCCCGGACTAGCGCAAGAGTTACTATCGATGAACTTGCTCGGACAACTCGGGTTGGTGGCGGCCGGTGGTGCGAGTGGCGCGGTGGCGCGCTACGGCGTCAATCTGTGGATGACCATGGCAGGTCGAACCAGTTTCCCTTATGCGACCCTGACGGTGAACGCTGCAGGTTCATTACTGGCGGGCTTTCTACTGGTGATTTATACCCAGTCTGCTCCTAACAATCTCGGACTGCGTCTAATCGGCGCAGTCGGTTTTCTCGGCTCCTTCACTACCTTCTCGGCATTTTCGGTGGATACCTTGCTGCTGTTGGAGACTGGAAACTGGTCCGGCGCTTGCGCGAATATCGCACTCAATACTCTGCTCTGCCTGCTACTGTGCGGACTGGGAATTACCTTCGCCCGTGCGCTGTTCGTTTGACGATAAACTACTGATTTTTAATCCGCGCTTTATTTGCAATCCTAACCAAAGACGAAGTTTCATGCTCGATCCTCATTTATTGCGCACCAGCCCAGAAGTCGTTGCACGAGCCCTCGCGCTGCGCGGTTTCACGCTCGATCTCGCGGCCTGCCAGGATTTCGAAACTCGCCGCAGGCGACTCCAGGGCGAGACCCAGGAATTGCAGACGCAACGCAATCAGCGCAGCAAGGA
>JANOVQ010000369.1:0-2975 GCA_031417495.1 Pseudomonadota bacterium
CGCCCGATCGGCATGAACCAGGCAGTCCAGCATCCATTGGCTTCGAACTGGGCGCAGCTCGAAGCAGCCAATCTGATGGCCTTCAACGCTGCCGCCAAATTCGATGCGGGCGAAGAGTGCGGCGCCGAAGCCAACGCCGCAAAGTATCTCGCCGGCGAAGCAGCATTTTCAACTTGTACCAACGCGGTTATGACTCACGGCGGCATGGGTTACGCAAAGGAATATCACGTCGAACGCTACCTGCGCGAAGTGATGATTCATCGCATCGCGCCGATCAGCCCGCCATTGATTCTGTGTTACATCGCTGAGCGCGTGCTTGGTCTGCCTAAATCTTATTGAGGGGACTACATGGAATTTGGAATCGCATTGGCCACTGCGGCCGACAGCTGGCGAACGGTCAAACGCGCGGAGGAACTCGGCTTCAGCAACGCCTGGTTCGAAGACAGCCAAATGGTCGCGGCTGATCCGTTCGTTGCGATGGCCGCAGCGGCAATGCAAACGACGAAGATCCGTCTCGGCACCGGCGTGTGCATTCCCACCAATCGAATTCCGCCGACGACGGCCAACATGCTCGCGAGTTTGAATCAACTCGCACCCGGCCGGATCGACTGGGGCGTCGGCACGGGCTTCTCGGCGCGGCGCGCGATGGGCCTGCCCGCGATCAGTGTTGAAACCCTAGAAAAACACGTGCGCGCGGTGCGCGGACTACTGGCGCGCGAAACAGTGGCATGGGACTTCGGCGGCAAACGCCGTCAAATTCGCTTTCTAAATCCTGATCTGCCGCTCTTCAACACCAGCGATCCCGTCGCCTGCCATATCGCAGCGATGGGTCCGCGTACTCGCCAGCTGGCGGCTGAACTCGGCTGTCACTGGATCTCGGTTTTCATGGGACCTGCGCAGGCCTTGCACGAACGCGCGCAGATGGATGCCGCCTACCGTGCCGCAGGTCGCGACCCCGGCACTTTTCGCAAGCTAGCTTTCACCTTTGGTGCCGTGCTGCGCGACGGCGAAACCTGCGACACGCCACGCGTTCGCGCCCAGGCCGGGCCCGTAGCCGCGATGGTGCTGCATAATTTAATGGAGACGCAGTATGGCGATCTCGGCACGGGCGCGGTGGGTGACGACGCCCTGGTCGAGGCTTATCGCGCGCTGTATGCAAGCTATCAACCGGCAGATGCGAGGTACCTAACGTTGCATCGCGGACATGCACTGTTTCTGCGTCCTGAAGAAGAACCGCTGATCTCTGGCGAATTTATTCGCGCCGCGTCCTTCACGGGCTCAGTGGCCGAATTGGCTGATCAGGTGAAAGCGATCCGCGATGCGGGCTATACCGATGTGTCGTTTGTCATTCTGCCGCAGCATCCGGACGCCGTCGAAGATTGGGCACGCGTGATGGAGCGGGTTTAACCGTTAGCGTTGGCGCTGCGATGGCTGGGATTTTCTACGCACCCCTGTTCTGATCGCAGCGTATACTCGGACCTTCCAGCAGGAGAAATCACATGGCCTGTGTACTCGTGACCGGCGCGGATCGTGGCATTGGCGCAGCGCTCGTGCGTGCTTATCAGGCGCGCGGTGATCGCGCGATTGCGGCGTGTCTGGACGAGGGACGTGATCTTCAGGCCGACGGCTTCGAAATCGCCCCGCACGTTGATGTCACCGATCTGAATTCGCTCGTCGCCTTGCGGGATCATCTCGGCGCCACGCGCCTCGACATCCTCATCAGCAACGCCGGCGCGTTTCAAGCCGACACCTTCGAGCATTGCGATTTTGCGGCGATGCAGCGCCTGTACGACATCAATACCCTGGGTCCGCTAAGGGTCGTGCAAGCGCTATCGCCGCTCATGCACACGGGCAGCAAGCTCGGCATCCTCACCAGCAGAGTCGGCTCGATTACCGACAACACCTCGGGCGGCATGTATGGCTATCGCCTGTCGAAATGTGCGGCCAATCAGCTCGGCGTCAATCTTTATCATGAACTCAAACCGCGCGGCATTGCCGTCATGTTGCTGCATCCAGGCCAGGTCGCCACCGCCATGACCCGCGATCTGCGAGCGCTCGGCGAGTTCATCACCCCGGAAGAATCCGCCGCTGGTCTCATCAGGCAGCTCGATGCGCTGAACGCGGGGACCCCGCCCGAGTTCCGGCACACCAACGGCACTTTACTGCCGTGGTAACGCCTGCGAAAGATCACCCATGATTAAAGTTTTTGGCCTGGCCAAGACCTGGGATTTTCCGGACGCAAGTCCCTACGTTTGCAAACTGGTGATGTGGCTGCGGCTGGCGGGCTTGCCGTATGAACTTCACTATGTACCGTGGCCAGACATGATCGAACGCGCGCCGCGCAAAAGCGTGCCATGGATAGAGGACCACGATGGCGAGATCATCCACGACTCTCAGCGCATTATTGACCGACTAACTGCGAAGCGCGGGGTCACCCTCGATGCCCGCCTGGCGGTGCACGAACGCGCGCAGATGCGGGCCTGGCAACGCCTGCTCGAGGATCACTACTACTGGGCAGGCCTCGTGCAGATGCGCTGGGTCGAAGATCACAATTGGGAGATCTATAAGAAAGAGTTGGCCGCCGAGCTTGTCGCCTCACCGGAAGTTGAGCAATTCTTTCAAGGGATCCGCGATTATCTGGTCGGCGAATTCCGCGGGCACGCGGTCGGTAAGATGACGCTCGACGAAGTGCGCGCAGTGGCCTACCAGGATCTCGACGCATTGTCTGATTGGCTGGGCGACAGCGCGTACTTTATGGGCGCACGCCCTACCAGCATCGACGCCGTGCTCTACGCCTGTTTACTGCAGACCTACGCCACCCCCTGCACCTCACCGGTAGTGTCGTATGCACGCTCTAAAACTAATCTTGAAGCTTACTTCACGCGTCTGCGCGCTGAATACTGGGAAGTCCCATGATCATGCTGTACAACCATGTCCCGGCCTAGGGCATTCCATATCTGAGCCCCGTGTTTGAG
>JANOVQ010000370.1:0-2430 GCA_031417495.1 Pseudomonadota bacterium
ATGAACACCATGTCGGCGCCTTCCAATATATCGCTGATCCGAGCGCGATCCTCTAAGGCGGCCTGCCGCCCAATCTCGGGATTGGCTCCCGCCCCTAGGCCTTTAGTGATGTCACCTCCCAGTTGTAACACCGTCTTCACCGAGGAGCTCCGTAGCGCCTGGGAATCGGTGTTGGCACAAACGAATTCAACTCCTTCGATCTGCGCACTCAGCATGTGTTGCACGGCGTTTCCACCGCCGCCGCCAACACCGATGACTTTGATGATCGCACTCTGCCCGTATGCATCCATCAATTCGAACATATGACTATTCCTCCGCTCCGTGTCGCGCGAACAGCCTCTTCGCGAGCTGCTCAGACAACATGTCTTTATGTGATGTAAACCAGCATTAATCCGCCATTCTCAACCCAGCACCCTCAGCGCGCCAACCACCGATCATCGATTGCCGGCAGCAACTAAAAATTTCCGTGAAACCAATTCTTCATGCGCTCCCACAACCCGGCGGACGTTTCAATCCGGCTACGATGCGCTGAATTGCGCAACGCTTCGCTGCCGAACAATAACAACCCCACGCCAGTCGCATAAATCGGATTGCGCACGACATCGACCAGACCGGAGACATACTGCGGCGAGCCCAGACGAACCGGCATGTTGAAGACTTCTTCTGCCAACTCGATCGCTCCATCCATTTTCGCGCCGCCTCCCGTCAAGACAATTCCTGCTGCGATCATGTTTTCAAAGCCGCTGCGCTTAAGCTCTGCCAGCACCAAGCTAAACAGTTCTTCGTAGCGAGGCTCAACCACTTCGGCAAGCGTCTGCCGGACGAGTCGACGCGGTGGTCGTTCGCCGACACTGGGCACTTCAATCGTTTCTTCTGGATTCGCGAGCTGGGTAAGCGCGCAGGCGTATTTTATTTTTAAATCTTCAGCATGGTGCGTTGGCGTGCGCAGCGCGACGGCAATGTCGTTGGTCACCTGATCACCCGCGATAGGGATTACCGCCGAATGATGGATCGCGCCGTGCGCAAACACCGCAATGTCCGTGGTACCGCCCCCGATATCGCACAGACACACCCCAAGGTCTTTTTCATCTTCAGTCAACACGGCGTAGGACGACGCCAGTTGCTGCAGGATAACATCGTCCACTTCAAGTCCACACCGCCGGACGCATTTTACTATGTTCTGGGCGGCGCTGACTGCACCAGTGACCATATGCACGCGCGCTTCGAGGCGCACGCCGGACATCCCCACGGGCTCCTTGATCCCCTCCTGACCATCGATAATGAACTCCTGCGGCAGAATATGCAGAATTTTCTGATCCGCCGGAATCGCCACCGCGCGGGCGGCGTCAATGACCCGCTCGACATCGGTGTGATTGACCTCGTTTTCGCGGATAGCGACGATTCCATGGGAATTCAGGCTGCGAATATGTCCGCCTGCGATGCCGGCATAAACCGAGCGAATCTCGCAACCGGCCATCAGTTCGGCTTCCTCAATCGCGCGTTTGATCGACTGGACAGTCGACTCAATATTGACCACCACGCCTTTTTTCAATCCGCGCGAAGGATGTGAGCCGATGCCGATAACTTCGATCCCGCCTTCGGGCGCTACCTCGCCGACAATCGCCACCACTTTCGAAGTGCCGATATCCAGCCCAACCAGCAAATTCTTTTCTTGTTTTCTTATCATCAACTGCCATCCCGCAGTGTTTCATTAGCAAAATTTTCGCGAGACATCACTAGCCCCCTCTTTTTTCTAGCCCGAATTCAGCCTTCTCAGTTTTCCGTTCCTGAATCGCGAAGCCATTGGTATACCGCAGGTCAATCGATTCAACGTTGTGCCAGTTTTCCTTGAGCGCGGACTCGAAAGCCAGCCGAAAGCGCCGCAGACGCTCATCAATACGATGACGCCCCAAAATTAGCCGTGTCTCGTCGCGTAAGCCGACGGTCCATGCACCGCGTTCCGACAACTCCAGCCAAGCGACCGCTAAATCCAGGGCTGTCAGGCGCCCTGCAATCAGGCGATACGTCGCGAGTACTTCGGACTCGCTGCCCACCGGCCCGCTCAGCTGCGGAAGATCTTCGGGGAAAGACCCCACGCCTGGCGCGAACACATCGGCGGTGGTGTTCAGAAGCGCGTGTTTCCCCCACTTCGCAGCAGGCCTCTGCTCACTGATCGAAACCCTGAGGACGTCTGGCCAGATCCGTTCGATGGTGGCTTCCATCACCCACGGTTCTTCCACCAGGTCGTGACGAATTTTTTGCACATCAACCTGAAAGAAGCCGCCAGGCAACGACTGCCCCACCAAGGTTTGGATATAACCGGGCGTCAGAAAGCGGAAGTCACCCTCGACAGTGACTTTCTTGATCGGGAAACTGGTCGCACGTGTGAGGGATTGACCAACATAACCCACCGCCACCAACAGCACCAAG
>JANOVQ010000371.1:0-2315 GCA_031417495.1 Pseudomonadota bacterium
GATGTCGATCGAACTGATCGATCAACTCACTAAACGCGTTTTTCACCATACTGAGCCAGGCATTAACACCCCAGGCTACAAACTTCAAAACGCGCGTGCCGCCTACGACCGTCAAACAGATCCTTTTCGTAAACGGGTGAACGCCGCGATGCTCGCGGGTGCGCTGTTGAATCGGGGCTCAGATATTTTCAATATTATTTTTGAGCTTAAGCAGCGCGGCATCGAAATCGCCTACGACAACGAATTGCTGCGCGAATGCGAGACCTGCTTTCTCGAGGCCTTCGAGCTTGGCAAGCAAGTGCTCCATTACAGCGGTGAGGAAGGCCTGGATGAGCTTTGGGGTGAGCCGCTGAAGGCGTTTTACATGCCCATTGCCGATTTCTACGAGTCGCGCTACATCAAAGTTGCGCTCTCGATGTCCGCTATCGATCAAATCGCCAGTAAGTTGGTTCAAACATTCGCAAGCCTCGCACAATTCAGCGGCGTCGCGGCGTTGGTCGGCAATTACGCCAAGGCCGCCAAGCTGGAAAGCGAAACCATGAAAACGGACCCGGCAATCTTCGAAGTTTGGCCGGAATTTGTGGCCTCTGGCGACGAGCTCTATTATTTCGAGCCGCGCGTAAACGCCGCCGAGGAACGCAGCCCATGCGCTATCCGCGGCTTGGAGCTGATTCGCGAAGGTAAAAAAATCATCGAGTGGGTCGCCTTCGCGCGAGTCCCGATGCCAAAGACCGCGCATAATTTCATCGAGCGCTGTGATCAATTCGCAGCGGCGATGAAAATCTCGCAAGTCGCTTAGGTGCGCCCGTATGGCAGGGACGCGCGCCGATTTTTTGGTGGTCGGAGGGGGGCTGGTTGGTCTCGCAACTGCTTATTCCCTGATTCAAGCACGGCCGGGATCGCGCGTCGTGTTAGTCGAAAAGGAGGCCGGGCTTGCGCGGCATCAAAGTGGCCACAATAGCGGCGTAATCCATGCCGGGGTGTACTACGAACCAGGCAGCCTCAAGGCGCGGCTCTGTCGCGCCGGACACGCGGCAACCCTGGATTTCTGTCGCGCGCACCAAGTGCCCTACGAACTGTGCGGGAAACTCATTGTGGCCACCAACCGCCTTGAGTTGGAGCGCTTAAAGGCGCTTGAAATGCGCGCTATCGCAAATGAGGTCGCAGTGGAATGGTTGGAGGGGACGGCGTTGCGGCAGCGCGAACCCCATATTGCTGGTCTTGCCGCGCTGCATGTTGCGGCCACCGGCATGGTGGACTATCCCGCACTCGCCGCGCGCCTCGGCATCCTGTTGCGCAACGCGGGAGTCGCTATCGAGTGCGATGCTGAGGTCACCAAGGTTCGCGAGCGGGAGGGACAGATTCAGCTGGAGACCGCGCGCGGCGCCTATGCAGGAAAGCATTTGATTGTCTGCGCAGGCTTGCAGGCAGATCGGCTTGCGCGCTTAGCGGGACTGGCACTCGACTTTGCCGTAGTGCCTTTTCGTGGGGATTATTTTCGTCTTGCAGCAGGCCGGGCTCAGCTAATTCGGCATCATATTTATCCAGTCCCCGATCCCACCCTACCATTTCTCGGAATCCATCTAACGCGTCTCATCGATGGCGGAATATCGGTGGGGCCGAGCGCAATGCTGGCTTTCGCGCGCGAAGGCTATCGCCTGGGGCAAATCAACCTGGGTGACCTTGCCGAGATGGCGTGTTTCCCTGGCGTATGGTGGCTTCTCGCCCGACATGCGCGCGCCGGACTGGCCGAATTACGCTGCGCAATCAGTACGTCGTACTACTTAAAGGAAGTGCAGAGGTATTGTCCCACATTGAATTTGGACGATCTGCAGCCGCACCCGAGCGGTGTGCGTGCACAAGCAGTCTCCCGTGAGGGCTACTTGCTCCATGATTTTTTGATCCGGAACACGGCACGCGCAACTTACGTGTGTAATGCGCCGTCACCGGCTGCCACTGCGGCGCTGCCAATCGGAGTTGAAATCGTGCGTCAGGTGTTAGCGCGGACAGAGTCTTAACGTCATCGTGCGCCTCGCGATATTGCCGACCAGGTAGTTGGACGACCCTGGACTGTGCCACCGCTGCGGACTCTGGGGTAGACTGCCTGTGGGCTTATTCATCCTGGAGATTTTTCACATGCAGAACGCAGTCGTCATTACCGGTGCGGCACGCACGCCTATGGGCGGAATGCAAGGCGATCTCGCCTCTGTAACCGCCCCCGTGCTGGGATCCATTGCGATTATAGCTGCGCTTGAACGCGCCAAAATTGATCCTGCATCCATTGATGAAACGCTCATGGGCTGTGTGCTGCCGGC